>NZ_BBWM01000033.1:0-50415 GCF_001463805.1 Aureimonas sp. D3
GGCCGAGGCGATCCTGCGCCGTGTGCGCCAGGAAACCGAGCCGCAAACCGGGGCGGGCGTGGAGCGGATGGTGCTCGGCGCCCGCCGCCACTTCTGGGCCGGCGATGCCGACCCGGCCGACCGAATCGAAGTCTGGGGCACGCGGATCGGGCGGCTGGCGGGGCTTGCCGCCTTCATCGTGCTCGCCTTCGTCCTGGTCGGACAGCTTATGGCGGAGTGAACCAGACCTTCATGTCCCAACCCTCCTCCGCGCCGGACGAAAAACCGGCCGTCATCTCCATTTCGTCCCATGTCGCACGCGGCACGGTGGGAAACCGCGCCGTGGTCTTCGCGCTGGAAACGCTGGGCTATCCCGTCTGGTCGGTGCCGACCGTGACGCTACCCTGGCATCCCGGCCACGGGCCTTCGACGCGCATCGTGCCCGAGCCCGGCGCGTTTGCGGCCTTCATGCAGGATCTCGCGAACGCGCCTTGGCTCGGCGAGGTCGGCGCGGTCATCTCCGGCTATTTCGGCGCGGCCGAGCAGGTGGAGGCCACCGCCGCTTTGGTCCAGGCGGTGAAGGCGAAGAACCCGCGCGCGCTGTATCTCTGCGACCCCGTGCTCGGCGACGGCGGGGCGGATGGGGCGGGCCGGCTCTACCAGCCGCGCCCAGTTCTGGAGGCGATCCGCGACCGTCTGATTCCGCTTGCCGACATCGCCGTGCCCAACCGCTTCGAGCTGGAGTTCCTCACCGGCCTCGAATTCTCCGGCAATCAGCATCTGGTGGAAGCGGCCAGCGCGCTGGGGCCGCGCTCGGTCGTCGTCACCTCGGCCTATCCGCTCCTGCGGGGGGGCATCGGCAATCTTCTGGTGGAGCATGACGCCGCCATCCTCGCCGAGCATCGGCGCATCGAGGGCGTGCCGAACGGGCTCGGAGATCTCACCGGCGCGGTGTTCCTGGCGCGCAAGCTCGCCGGCCTGTCGGGCGAAAAGGCGCTGCAATCCACCACGGCCGCCGTGTTCGAAATCCTCGCCCGCACCACCAAGCGCGGTAAGGACGAGCTGACGCTGGAAACCGACGCCGACAGTCTGAAGACGCCCATGGCCATGGTGCAGATCCGCCGTCTCGCGACGGGTGGACGGCGCGCGTGATTGCGTCCCGCTCCAACCGCGAGTTAGCCGGCAAAGCTCGGGTGTGACGGCGCGGCGATGCCTCGTCGGCATCGATGGGTGCCGCGCCGGCTGGATCGCGGCGATCGAGCACGAGGATGGGCGCGCCGAGCTTCGTACCACCCCTCGCTTCGACGCGCTCCTCGCCGATCTGCCCGATGACGCGCTTTTCGCCGTGGACATGCCGATCGGCCTGCCCGAGCGCATCATGGGTGCGGGGCGCCAGGCCGAGATCGCCGCTCGCCCGCTTTTGTCGCCCGGCCGGCGCTCCAGCATCTTCTCCATTCCCGCCCGCGCGGCGGTGGAGGCCGGAGCCGGGCCGTTCGGCAGCGAAGCGCATCGCCGGGAGGTGTTCGCCCGCGTCTGTGCGCTGGCACGCGCCACCTCCGATCCGCCCCGCGCCGTGTCGATCCAAGGCTTCGGCCTGTTTCCCCGCATTCTAGAACTCGACGCCTTGCTGCGCGCCGACGCTGCTCTTTCCGCGCGCGTCTTCGAAAGCCACCCCGAGATCGCCTTCGCGCAGCTCAATGGCGGCGAGGCCATGCGCCATTCCAAGAAGCGCGGCGGGCGGCCGTTCGAGGACGGCATGGCGGAGCGCCGTGCCCTGCTTCTTTCCTGCGGCCTGCCGCCGGAACTTCTGGCCGAGCCCCTGCCGCGCGGCGCCGGCGAAGACGACAGGCTGGACGCCTGCGCCCTCCTTCTCGTCGCGCGCCGTCTGCTCGCGGGGCAAGCCGTCAGCCTTCCCGATCCGCCGGGACGCGACGCCTTCGGCCTGCCCGTCGCGATCTGGGTTTAGAACCGGGGACAGAACCGTTCGGATCGATCGACCGGGTCTTGTTCCCGCCGGGCATCGTTGCCGCCGCGCATTGTTGCCGGTGCTCGTCCATGCGCTGCATGGCCTGCGCCCGGCGCCTCGCCGACAGAAACAATCCCTCGCTCGCCCTCCGCCGAATGGTTCTATCCCCGGTTCTTAGAACCGGATCGGTTCCCTCGGGCTGGGGCCTCTCCCCTGACGGGTTGATCGCCCTTTCAGGCAATGGACGAAGGGAAACCTCGATGGGCCTATCGGAAAAGGGCGATTCAACGTCGATTTCCGCTTCATAAGAACCGTCAGCCGCCTATGTGAGCAGATGCAAAAAAGGTTAGAGACGGTCCGAACTGGGGCTGATTCGCACGCTCGGCCCCTCGCGTCATCAGATATGGAGCGCTCGATGTCCCTTCTTCCGACGCCCCTCCTTCAGGGCTACCGCAGCTTTGTGGAAGGCCGCTATCTCCAGGAAACGCAGCGCTACCGCACCCTGGCACGCGAGGGGCAGGCGCCCGAAACCATGGTGATTGCCTGCTGCGACTCGCGTGCGGCACCCGAGACCATTTTCGGCGCGGGCGCGGGCGAACTGTTCGTGGTGCGCAACGTCGCCAATCTCGTGCCGCCCTACCAGCCGGACGGTGATTTCCATGGCACCTCCGCCGCGCTCGAATTCGCGGTTCAGGCCCTCAAGGTCAAACATATCGTCGTGATGGGGCATGGGCGTTGCGGCGGTATCAAGGCCGCGCTGTCGCCCGATGCCGAACCGCTGTCGCCCGGCGATTTCATCGGCAAGTGGATGAGCATTCTGGAGCCGGTCGCCGCCGCCGTTTCGGCCAACGAGCTTCTGACCTCCGGCGAGCGCCAGACCGCGCTGGAGCGCATTTCCATCCGCACCTCTATCGGCAATCTGCGCTCCTTCCCCTATATCGTCGAGCGCGAGGCGGCGGGCGATCTGACCCTGCACGGCGCCTGGTTCGACATTTCGACGGCCGAACTTTGGGCGATGGATCCCGAAAGCGGCGATTTCCAGCGCCCGCTGGTGGATCTCGACCCCGAGCCGGGCGACAGCATCGCGAAAGGCGACCCGATGCACCGCGCCGGCGATAGCGAGGAGATCGGCGAGGACGCCCTGTCCGAAGGGGCGAACTGAGGCGAGGGGAGTATGAGGCGGGTCCAGGAATCCGCTTCCTGGCTTGAGACGCTGCCGGTCGCCTTGGCCCCGATGGGCCGGGGCGCCGCTCCCCGTTTCATGGGCCCCTCAACGCAACCGATACGGGCGGCAGGTCCCAATCATCCAAAAAGGGTCGGCTCTGCCTCTGCGCGCAGCGGGATAGGGTAGCGAGGGCTCGTTCGCTCCGCCGGCGCCCTGTCAAACCGGCAACGGAATCGACGCACCACAAGGAAGCTCGCCTTCGCCCTTGCGTGGCCGCGCCGCCACAATTTACCTTGCATTTTAATGAAGACATCCCGTTCCCGCTTGCGAAATCGGGGGACGGCCCCTTTTAACGGTTAAGAAACGGCGCGCGGCCTCGGCGGCGCGGCTTGGCGGATGCGAACGAGGATCGGGCACGCATGACCCAGTGGATGAAGACGGGCGTGGCAATGGCGGCGCTTCTGAGCCTTGCGGGGTGCAACTCGGTCGCCCCCAGCTTCGGCGGCGGTGGCAATCTGGGCGGCGGCGGCGTTGCCCCCGTGCGCGCGGCCCCGGCCGGGCAGGTCTATGCGAGCCAGTTGCCCCCGCCGCCCCCGCCGCCGGCAACGCCCGTGGCGCAGACGCCGCCTCCGGGCCAGACCCCTCCGGGCCAGACGCCCGCCCCCGGTGCGCAGCCGGCAGCCCAGCCGACCAAGACGGCCTCCGCCGCGCCCGTGACCCGCGAAGGTCTCGTCGGCGCGTGGCGCGTGTCTTCGGGCGGCGGCAATTGCCAGATCTTCATGGCGCTGACGCAGTGGACGGGCGGCTACCGCGCGGCCTCGCGCGGCTGCCCCGGTCAGGTCGCCGACGTGTCGGCTTGGGACGTCTCGGGCAGCCAAGTCGTGCTGAAGGATTCGGGCGGCTCCACGGTCGCCACGCTCTCCAATGCCGGCGGCACCCGCTACGAGGGCACCACCAGCGGCGGCCAGTCGGTCAGCCTCTACCGCTAAAGGCGGACTCGTTTCCGAGCCGGGGATCGGCCGGGAAGGTTCGCTCGTGAAAGACGTCGCGCGGTTCCGATCGCGCGGCGCGTTGGCCCGAGGCGCGGCGAATGTCCGATCAGCGTCCGAAGGTCCAGCCTGTTCCTGCAACGGAGGCTTGGGGCAGAGATGTCACGCCGCTCCCTTCTGCCGCCGTTGCGGCTCTGAATGGGGCGGCGTTTTTGCGGTGCGGCGGCGGCGGTGCTATGAGCCTTGCCCATGCATACCGGCCAATGCGCGCGATCGGGCTCGATACCCTTTTTCCTCTGCCATCGGCTGGCCTCCCGCTTCTTTCGAGGTTGATCCGACATGCCTGATGCGAAGGGTTACGGAACGCCGGGGTCCGAGCGCGGACCCGTGCGCAGCGAGCTGGAGCGGCGCGTGCGCGCCGGCGACATCCAGCCCGACCCGATCCAGGCGGTTCTGGCCGATCGGCTGGATCGGCTGGAGCGCGAGCTGAAGTTTCAGGCGCTGCCGGCCAAATCCAGCGCGCTCGGCTGGCTCTTCGGCAAGCGCGAGAAGCCTGCCGCCCCACGCGGCCTTTATATCCACGGCTCGGTCGGGCGCGGAAAGTCCATGATGATGGACCTGTTCTTCCGCCTCTCCTCCGAGCCCCGCAAGCGACGGCTGCACTTCCACGAGTTCATGCGCGAGGCGCATGAGCGCATCAACGCCCATCGCGCGGCGGTGAAGGCGGGAGAGGCCAAGGGCGACGATCCGATCCCGCCGGTGGCCGAGGCGATCGCGGCCGAGGCCCGTCTCCTGTGCTTCGACGAGTTCACGGTGACCGACATTGCCGACGCGATGATCCTGTCGCGCCTGTTCGACGCGCTCTTCGCGCAGGGCGTCGTCCTGGTGGCGACCAGCAATGTCGCGCCCGATGATCTCTACCGCAACGGGCTGAACCGCCCGCTCTTCCTGCCCTTCGTGGAGACGCTGAAGTCGAGGGCCGACGTGTTCTTTCTCGACGCGCCGACCGACTATCGCATGGAAACGGTGGGCGGGGACGATGTCTATGTGACGCCGCTCGGCCCCCAGGCGGAAGCACGCATGGACGCGCTCTGGCGGCAGGTGCTGGGCGGCGCGCCGGAGCGGGCAGAGGGTTTCGAAGTGGCGGGCCGGCGCATCGCCGTGCCGCGTGCGGGCCAGGGGGCCGCGCGCTTCGCCTTTGCCGATCTTCTCCAGCGCCCGCTGGGCGCCAACGACTATCTGGCGCTCGCCGCGCGCTATCACACGCTGGTTCTGGACGGCGTGCCCGTCATGACGCAGGATCAGCGCAACGAGGCCAAGCGCTTCATTCTTCTGATCGACACGCTCTACGATGCGGGTCGGCGCATCATTCTGTCGGCGGCGGCTCCGGCCCATGAGCTGTACCGCGGCACATCGGGCACCGAACTCTTCGAGTTCGACCGCACCGTCTCGCGCCTCACCGAAATGCGCTCCGACGAGTATCTGGCGCAAGCGGCCGCCAAGGCCACGAAGGCAGCCTGACGCCCGCTCGAGGGCGGGGGCCGAACGCTGGCACCGTGCCGTCGGCCTTGCAGCTTCTCGAATGACGCGTCCTGCGCCTTTGTGGCTGTGTTGAAGCGCGGCCGATCCGCGAAGCCCCACGCTCTCAGCAGTTTGCGAAAAAATTCATCAAAGGCACCTCGCTCCGGCTTTCCTGTTGGGAATGCGGAGCTTTGTCATTGACCTTTACGTAATTCCCACATGGTCTAACCGGTTGAATCTGCTGGAGTGCAAAAAGCAATGATTGCACTTTCTCCGGGAGGGGGGTAGTCAGCCGGCAACAACGGCGACGAGCAGGGCTCAGGGCCGGGCGTGCGAGGCGCGATCGCTTCCTACGATCCGGGTGTTGAGGTTCGGTTCGCGCCGTGGATGCGAAACGAGGCGTCATGGCGCGATTGCGCACGATCCTGGCTCAATCTTCGCGCGCTATCCGCGCCGACGGATGGCCATGGCCGACGCCCTTGTTCTCGCCTGTCGCTTCGCAGCCTGCTGCGGCCGGGTCTCCCACCCGCCCTGCCGGCTGCGCCGATCCCGCTCTCAACGAGATGATCCCATGAACATTCACGAATACCAGGCCAAGCAGGTTCTCAAGGGCTTTGGCGCGCCCGTCGCGGGCGGCGTCGCCATCACGAGCGCCAGCGAGGCCGAAGCCGCCGCCAAGCAGCTGCCGGGCCCGCTCTATGTCGTGAAGTCGCAGATCCATGCCGGTGGTCGCGGCAAGGGCAAGTTCAAGGAACTCGGCCCCGACGCCAAGGGCGGCGTGCGCCTCGCCAAGTCGATCGAAGAGGTCGTCGCCCACGCCAAGGACATGCTGGGCAACACGCTCGTCACCGCGCAGACGGGCGACGCCGGCAAGCAGGTGAACCGCCTCTATATCGAGGACGGCGCGGATATCGCCCGCGAGCTTTACTGCTCGCTGCTGGTGGATCGCTCGGTCGGCCGCGTGGCCTTCGTGGTTTCCACCGAAGGCGGCATGGACATCGAGGCCGTCGCGCACGACACGCCCGAGAAGATCCACACGATCGCGATCGACCCCGAGACGGGGGTGACCGAAGCCGATGTGGCCAAGATCTCCGACGCCTACGGCCTCGACGGCGCGGCGCGCGAGGACGCCAAGTCGCTCTTCCCGGCGCTCTACAAGGCCTTTGCCGAGAAGGACATGGCGCTTCTGGAAGTGAACCCGCTGATCGTCATGACGGACGGCCATCTGCGCGTTCTCGACGCCAAGGTCTCCTTCGACGGCAACGCGCTGTTCCGCCACGACGACATGCGCGAGCTGCGCGACGAGACCGAAGAGGATGCCAAGGAAATCGAGGCCTCCAAGTGGGACCTCGCCTATGTCGCGCTCGACGGCAATATCGGCTGCATGGTGAACGGCGCGGGCCTCGCCATGGCGACGATGGACATCATCAAGCTCTACGGCAAGGAGCCGGCGAACTTCTGCGACGTCGGCGGCGGCGCCGGCAAGGAGAAGGTCGCGGCGGCCTTCAAGATCATCACGGCCGATCCGCGCGTCGAGGGCATCCTCGTCAACATCTTCGGCGGCATCATGAAGTGCGACGTCATCGCGGAAGGCGTGATCGCCGCCGTGAAGGAAGTCGGCCTCAAGGTTCCGCTGGTGGTGCGCCTCGAAGGCACCAATGTCGATCTCGGCAAGAAGCTCCTCAACGAGTCGGGCCTCGCCATCACGGCAGCGGACGATCTCGACGACGCGGCCAAGAAGATCGTCGCGGCGGTCAACGCCTGAGACTTACGATGGCCCTCCAGCCCAACCCATCCGACCTTCATTCTCGCCTGAGCGCCTTCGTCGGCGCTTGGGACGGGGAAGAGCATGTCGCGGCGTCGGCCTGGGCTAAGGAGGGACGCGCAACGGGGGAAGTTCAAGCCGAGCTTGTTCTCGGCGGCTTCTTCCTGGAGCAACGCTACCGTCAGAGGCGGGATGGCGCTGTCTCGTTCGAGGCGCGCAATCTCATCGGGTTCGATCCGGCAGACCAGCTATACAAGCTCTATCCGTTCGACACCGTGGGATTCGTTCCGCCCGCGCCCGCTTCCGGCGCTTGGCAGGAGGATGGACTCGTCTTCACGAGGACATCCCCGCGCGGCAGGCAGCGCACCGTATTCACTTTTGAAAATGAGGACCGCTACCGGATGGGCGTAAGCTTTTCGCCCGTGGGCAGCGATACCTGGCAGGAAGTCGTCAGCGGCGTCTATCGCCGTGCGGCCTCCCCCTCTTCCAACCTCATCCAAAGCTAAGGGCTCGCATGTCCATTCTCGTCGACAAGAACACCAAGATCATCGTGCAGGGCCTGACCGGCAAGACCGGCACGTTCCACACCGAGCAGGCGCTGGCCTATCACGGCACGCAGATGGTCGCCGGCATTCACCCCAAGAAGGGCGGTGAGACCTGGACCGGCTCGAAGGGCGAGAGCCTGCCGATCTACGCCACGGTCGCCGAAGCGCGCGACGCCACGGGCGCCAATGCTTCCGTGATCTACGTGCCGCCCGCCGGCGCGGCCGACGCCATCATCGAGGCGATCGAGGCTGAAATCCCGTTCATCACCTGCATCACCGAGGGCATTCCGGTGCTCGACATGGTGCGCGTGAAGGCCAAGCTCGACAAGTCGAAGTCGCGCCTTCTCGGCCCGAACTGCCCCGGCATCATGACGCCGGACGAGTGCAAGATCGGCATCATGCCGGGCTCCATCTTCAAGAAGGGCAATGTCGGCATCGTCTCGCGCTCCGGCACACTGACCTACGAGGCGGTGTTCCAGACCACGAACGAGGGCCTCGGCCAGACCACGGCCGTCGGCATCGGCGGCGATCCGGTCAAGGGCACGGAGTTCATCGACGTCCTGGAGATGTTCCTGGCCGACGACGAGACCAAGTCGATCATCATGATCGGCGAGATCGGCGGCGCGGCCGAGGAAGACGCCGCGCAGTTCCTGATCGACGAGGCCAAGCGCGGCCGCAAGAAGCCGATGGCCGGCTTCATCGCGGGCCGCACCGCGCCCAAGGGCCGCACGATGGGCCATGCCGGTGCCGTCGTCTCCGGCGGCAAGGGCGATGCGGAGTCCAAGATCGCGGCCATGGAGGCGGCGGGCATCCGCGTGTCGCCCTCGCCGGCGCGTCTGGGCAAGACGCTGGTGGAAGTCCTGAAGGGCTGATGCATCTTCTTCCGGCGAGGCGGGTCGTTTCTGCCCCGTTTCGGCCGGATTGAGGTTCGACAAGGCGATGCCGCGCGGCTCCCGGCCCGCGCGGCTCTTGCGCAGGAGCTCCTGTTCGGAGGTCTTCGCGCAAGAATGGCCGGGTAAGACGCGTTTCGAGTGAACGGCGAAGTGACGGTCCTTCGCCACCTTCCAGTTTTCAAGGAGACGGCGCCCGACAAAAAGGGAGCCGCGTTTTCAGATCATGGCACGCAACCCGGCGAACGAATCCTTCGCGCAGACCTCGTTCCTCTATGGCGGCAACGCCGACTATATCGAGGAACTGGCGGCCGCCTATGAGCGCGATCCTGCCTCCGTGTCGGAGGAGTGGCGCTCCTTCTTCGGCGCAATGGCCGACGACAAGGCGACGGTGGTCAAGAACGCCGAAGGCCCGTCCTGGCAGCGCGCCAACTGGCCCATCGCGGCCAATGGCGAACTCGTCTCCGCGCTGGACGGCAACTGGGGCCAGACCGAGGCCCGCATCGAGAAGAAACTGCGCGACAAGGCGGCCGAGGCGCCCAAGGGCGCTGCCGGCCCGTCCGAAGCCGACATTCTCCAGGCGACGCGCGATTCCGTGCGCGCGGTCATGCTGATCCGCGCCTACCGGGTGCGCGGCCATCTCCATGCCAAGCTCGATCCGCTGGGCATCGCCAAGTCGGCGGACGAAGACTACAACGAGCTGAGTCCGGCCAATTACGGCTTCACCGAAGCCGATCTCGACCGCAAGATCTTCATCGACGGCGTGCTCGGCATGGAATTCGCCTCGATCCGCCAGATCGTCGACATTCTGGAGCGCACCTACTGCTCCACGATCGGCGTCGAGTTCATGCACATCTCGAACCCGGTCGAGAAGCAGTGGATTCAGGAGCGCATGGAGGGACTCCACAAGGGCGTCGCCTTCACGCCCGAGGGCAAGCGCGCCATCCTGAACAAGCTGATCGAGGCCGAAGGCTTCGAGAAGTTCATCGACATCAAGTACAAGGGCACCAAGCGCTTCGGCCTCGACGGCGGCGAATCGCTGATCCCCGCGCTGGAGCAGGTCATCAAGCGCGGCGGCCAGATGGGCCTCAAGGAGATCGTGTTCGGCATGGCCCATCGCGGCCGTCTGAACGTGCTCGCCCAGGTCATGGGCAAGCCGCGCCGCGCCATCTTCCACGAGTTCAAGGGCGGCTCCTTCAAGCCCGAGGACGTCGAGGGTTCGGGCGACGTGAAGTACCATCTGGGTGCCTCGTCCGACCGCGAGTTCGACCAGAACAAGGTCCACCTCTCGCTGACGGCCAACCCGTCGCATCTGGAAATCGTCAACCCGGTGGTGATGGGCAAGGCGCGCGCCAAGCAGGACCAGATCGGCGGCGGGCGCACCCGCACCGAGCCGGTTCCCGCCGAAGTGCGCGCCGAGGTTCTGCCGCTGCTGATCCATGGCGATGCGGCCTTTGCCGGCCAGGGCGTCGTGGCGGAATGCTTCGGCCTGTCGGGCCTGCGCGGCCACCGCGTCGGCGGCACGCTGCACGTCATCATCAACAACCAGATCGGCTTCACCACCAATCCGCGCTTCTCGCGCTCCTCGCCCTATCCCTCCGACGTGGCGAAGATGGTCGAAGCGCCGATCTTCCACGTCAATGGCGACGACCCGGAGGCCGTGACCTACGCCGCCAAGATCGCGATCGAGTTCCGCCAGACCTTCGGCAAGCCCGTCGTCGTCGACATGTTCTGCTACCGTCGCTTCGGCCATAACGAAGGCGACGAGCCCGGCTTCACGCAGCCGATCATGTATCGCAAGATCCGCGAGCAGAAGACGACGCTCGAAATCTACGCCGCCAAGCTGGTGGCCGATGGCGTCCTCAGCCAGGAAGACGTCGATGCCCGCAAGGCCGAATGGCGCGCGGATCTCGAGGCCGAATACGAGGCCGGCCAGAGCTACCAGCCCAACAAGGCGGACTGGCTCGACGGCGCTTGGTCGGGCCTCAAGCGCGCCGACGACGAGGACGAGCAGCGCCGCGGCATCACCGGCGTTCCCGTCAAGACGCTGAAGGAACTCGGCCGCAAGCTGACCGAGATTCCGGCCGATTTCGAGGTCCACAAGACCATCGGCCGCTTCCTCGAGAACCGCGCAAAGGCGATCGAGACCGGCGAGAATCTCGACTGGGCGACCGGCGAGGCCCTGGCCTTCGCCTCGCTTCTGACCGAGGGCACGCCGATCCGCCTGTCGGGCCAGGATTCCGAGCGCGGCACCTTCTCGCAGCGCCATTCGGTCCTTTACGATCAGCGCAACGAGAACCGCTACATTCCGCTCTCGAACCTCGCCAAGGGCCAGGCGGCCTACGAGGTCATCAACTCGATGCTCTCGGAAGAGGCCGTGCTCGGCTTCGAATACGGCTACTCTCTGGCCGAGCCGAACGCCTTGACGCTCTGGGAAGCCCAGTTCGGCGACTTCGTGAACGGCGCGCAGGTCGTGATCGACCAGTTCATCTCGTCGGGCGAAGCCAAGTGGCTGCGCATGTCGGGTCTCGTCATGCTGCTGCCGCACGGCTACGAGGGTCAGGGTCCCGAGCACTCCTCGGCGCGTCTGGAGCGCTTCCTGCAGCAATGCGCGCAGGACAATATGCAGGTCGCCAACGTCACCACGCCGGCGAACTACTTCCACATCCTGCGCCGGCAGATGAAGCGCGACTTCCGCAAGCCGCTGATCCTGATGGCGCCCAAGTCCCTGCTGCGCCACAAGCGCGCCGTGTCGGATCTGACGGAGCTGGGCGGCGACACCTCGTTCCACCGTCTCCTCTGGGACGATGCCGAGATGCGCCCCTCGACGCTGACGGTGAAGCTCAAGAAGGACAAGGACATCCGCCGCGTCGTGCTGTGCACCGGCAAGGTCTATTACGACCTTCTGGAAGAGCGCGAGAAGCGGGGCGTGGACGACATCTACCTCCTGCGCGTCGAGCAGCTTTATCCGTTCCCGGCGAAATCGCTGGTCAACGAGCTGTCGCGCTTCAAGGATGCCGAGATCGTCTGGTGCCAGGAAGAGCCCAAGAACATGGGCGCCTGGAGCTTCATCGAGCCCTATCTGGAATGGGTGCTGGACCGCATCGGCGGCACCAAGCGCCGCGCCCGCTATGCTGGGCGTCAGGCCGCGGCCTCGCCGGCGGTGGGCACCATGTCCAAGCATCTCGCGCAGCTGGAAGCCTTCCTCGAGGAAGCTCTCGGCGACGCGGCGGCCTGACGGCCGCCGCCCCCACCCTTTTGGTTTCCAATTTCAGTCACGAATGAGCAAGCGATGAGCACCGAAGTCAAAGTCCCGACGCTGGGCGAATCCGTTACCGAGGCCACGATCGGCCAGTGGTTCAAGAAGGCGGGCGATCAGGTCAGCCAGGACGAGATCATCGCCGAGCTTGAAACCGACAAGGTGACGGTGGAAGTGCCCGCGCCCGCCGCCGGCACGCTGGCCGAGATCGTCGCCAAGGAAGGCGAGACGGTCGGCGTCGGCGCGCTGATCGCGGTGATCGGCGAGGCCGGCGCCTCGGCTGCGCCCGCTAGCGCCAAGCCCGCCACCCCAGCCCCCGAGGCCAAGGAAGGCTACGGCAACGCCGCGCCCGTTCCGGCCGCCGCCCCGGCTCCGGCCGCGTCCGGCTCGGACATGCCGGCGGCCCCGTCCGCGCAGAAGCTCATGGCCGAGAAGGGCGTTTCCGCGTCCGACGTCGATGGCTCGGGCAAGCGCGGTCAGATCCTGAAGGGCGACGTTCTCGACGCCATCGCCAAGGGCACGACGGCGCCCGCCGCCTCCGCTCCGGCCGCCCCCCGCGCGCCGTCTTCGGCGTCCGACGCGCCGCGCGAAGAGCGCGTGCGCATGACCAAGCTGCGCCAGACCATCGCGCGCCGCCTCAAGGACGCACAGAACACGGCCGCCATGCTCACCACTTTCAACGAGGTGGACATGACGGCGGTGATGGAACTGCGCGCCCGCTACAAGGACCTGTTCGAGAAGAAGCATGGCGTGAAGCTCGGCTTCATGGGCTTCTTCACCAAGGCCGTGACGCACGCGCTGAAGGAAATCCCGGCCGTCAACGCCGAGATCGACGGCACAGACCTCATCTACAAGAACTACTGCCATGTCGGCATGGCTGTCGGCACCGACAAGGGCCTCGTGGTTCCGGTGGTGCGCGACGCCGACCAGATGTCGATTGCCGGCATCGAGAAGGAACTCGGCCGCCTCGCCAAGGCCGCGCGTGATGGCTCGCTGACCATGAGCGACATGCAGGGCGGCACATTCACCATCACGAATGGCGGCGTGTACGGCTCGCTGATGTCGACGCCGATCCTGAACGCGCCGCAGTCCGGCATTCTGGGGATGCACAAGATCCAGGAGCGCCCGATGGTGGTGGGCGGCAAGATCGAGATTCGTCCGATGATGTATCTCGCGCTCTCCTACGATCACCGGATCGTCGACGGCAAGGAAGCCGTGACCTTCCTCGTGCGCGTCAAGGACTCGTTGGAGGACCCCGAGCGTCTGGTGCTCGACCTCTAAGATCACGGGTTGGCGGGGGCTGGTCTCCCGCTTCTCTCATCCCATCGGGAGATGGCCTTCGGGCCGCCTCCCGTCCAACCCCCAAGCGCCGTATCAATGCCAAGGACGTCCATGGGCCGGAACGCCTCATGCCCCCGCGAGACGACGAGGGAAACGAAGCCTTCCAAGGCCCGTGTTGCCGGACGCTCGGGCGGGCTCCCGTCCGCGATGCTGCTGGGGCTTCTGGTGCTCGGTCCCGCCGCACCCGCGCGCGCGCAGGACACGCCGGATTACCGGGACGACCGCTCGACGCCGAACGCGGTGATCGAAAGCCTCTACAACGCGATCAACCGGCGCGAATTCGTTCGCGCCTGGAGCTATTTCCGTGAGGAGCCGGACCGGCCGGATTTCGAGACCTTCGCCAAGGGCTATCAGGACACGAGCCGCGTGCGCTTGAAGCTCGGCGCGAGCGAGGCGGAAGGAGCGGCGGGCTCCACCTATTATCGACTGCCGGTCGTGGTCGAGGCGACGCGCGGCGGCACCGCGACCGTCTTTTCGGGTTGCTACGAGTTGCGTCTCGTGCAGCCGGCCACGCAGGCCGAGCCTCCCTTCCAGCCTATGGGCATCGTTCGCGGCAATTTGCGCCAGTCCAAGGCGAAGTTCGAGGAGGGGCAGGGCGACTGTTCCCAGCCGAACCCGCCGGCCAAGCCGTGAGAACCGGACCTGCGTCAGCGCCCCGCTGCGCCCGATCGCCGTGGGCAATGGTTTCGACCGGCCGCGTGCGCCCTAGCTCAGGAGACAAGCGGCGCATGACGCGCCCGAGTGCGGAGCCTTCTTGGATATGAACACGCCCTTGTCTCTGGAACTGGCCCTTCTCGGCTGGTCCGTCATCATCCTCTTCATTCATGTCGGCCTTCAGGGCCAGCTCGTGACACGCGAGCGGGGCCGAGAGTGGAATGCCGGTCCGCGCGACGGGCAGGCCAAGCCCCTCGGAACCTATGCCGGCCGAGCCGACCGCGCGCTGCGCAACTTTCAGGAAACGTGGCCGGCCTTTATTGCGCTGGCTCTCGCGCTGGCCGTCTCGGGACGCACCGGGGGGATCGGCGCGACCGGGGCTCTCGTCTGGTTCGTCGCGCGTCTCGTCTACATCCCGCTCTATCTCTTCGGGGTTCCCTATATCCGCAGCCTCGCCTGGCTGATCTCGGTGATCGGGCTTCTCCTCATGCTCATTCGCTTCCTCTGACAAACGAAAAGACGATCAACCCATGTCCGACACGTCTGAAACCTTCGATCTCGTCGTCATCGGCTCCGGCCCCGGCGGCTATGTCTGCGCCGTGAAGGCCGCCCAGCTCGGGCTGAAGGTGGCTGTGGTGGAAAAGCGCGCCACCTATGGCGGCACCTGCCTCAATGTCGGCTGCATCCCGTCCAAGGCACTCCTGCACGCTTCCGAGATGTTCGCGGAAGCCAGCCACGGCTTCGCCGATCTCGGCGTCAAGGTGACGCCGGAGCTGGACCTGCCGACCATGCTGGCGCACAAGGACAAGACCGTGCGCGCCAACACCGACGGCGTCGCCTTCCTGTTCAAGAAGAACAAGATCACCGGCGTCACGGGCGCGGGCCGCATCGTGAAGGCCGGCGAGGTCGAGGTGACGGCCGAGGACGGCGCCAAGCGCACGCTCAAGACCAAGGCGATCTGCATTGCGACCGGCTCGTCCGTCGCCGGCATTCCCGGCCTCGACGTCGCTTTCGACCGGGACACGATCGTCTCCTCGGACGATGCGATCGCGCTCAAGAAGGTGCCGGCCACGATGGTGGTGGTTGGCGGCGGCGTCATCGGCCTCGAACTCGGCTCGGTGTGGTCGCGCCTGGGCGCGCGCGTCACGGTGGTGGAATATCTCGACAAGATTCTCGGCCCCATGGACGCCGACGTCTCGACCCAGTTCCAGAAGCTCCTCGTCAAGCAGGGCTTCCATTTCAAGCTCGGCGCGCGCGTCACCGCCGTCGCCAAGAGCTCGGCCGGCGCGAGCGTGACCTTCGAGCCGGCGCAGGGCGGCGCGGCCGAGACGCTGGAAGCCGAGGTCGTTCTGATCGCAACCGGCCGCAAGCCCTACACGGACGGTCTCGGCCTTCAGGAAGCCGGCGTCGCGCTGGACAAGGCGGGCCGGGTCGAGATCGACGCGCATTACCGCACCAATGTCGAGGGCATCTACGCCATCGGCGACGTGGTGAAGGGTCCGATGCTGGCGCACAAGGCCGAGGACGAGGGCATCGCGCTCGCCGAAATCCTGGCCGGCCAGAAGGGTCACGTGAACTACGCCGTGATCCCCTCGGTGGTCTACACCTCGCCCGAGGTCGCCTCCGTCGGTCAGACCGAGGAAGAGCTGAAGAAGAACGGTGTCGCCTACAAGGTCGGCAAGTTCCCCTTCTCGGCCAACGGCCGCGCCCGCGCCATGCTGCACACGGATGGGTTCGTGAAGGTTCTGGCCGATGCCAAGACCGACCGGGTTCTAGGCGCGCATATCGTCGGCCATGGCGCCGGCGAGATGATCGCGGAAGCGGCCGTGCTGATGGAGTTCGGCGGCTCGTCGGAGGATCTGGCCCGCACCTGTCACGCGCATCCGACCATGTCGGAAGCCGTGCGCGAGGCAGCCTTCGCGGCTTTTGCCAAGCCGATCCATATGTAAGACCCAGAATCGGGGCACAACCCGGCGGGCTGACACGCAGGGTTGTGCCCCAATTTTAAGGGGCGCCGCGAATTTCCCGGCGCCCCGATCTTCACGCTTCCAGGTCCCGGTTCTCATGTTCGGTGGCGCGACATCGGACGACGCGGTTAAGACACCGTTTGGTATGTTTCACGTGAGACGCCCGGCCACGGGAACCTTTAACGTAGCGTAAGGTGCCGGGCTTCAATCTGGCGCGATCGTGGGGAGGCATGGGCCGTGTCCCCGGTCGGGTCGTTCGATGAGCCTTGCAGCCGTTTATCTTTTGGGCACCCGAGGTGCGGCCAAGCAGGCCTCCCCTCACGGCGACCCGCGGACAGACGATGTCGCCTCGCAAGATTCGCTCGCACTGGTCGAAACGGAACTCGCACGCGGCATCGACGGCTCGCCTTTCCCTTCAGCGCTGGAACAGACGTTTCGGGAACAAGAGGACCGGGAGCGACCCAAGCGGATCCGATCCTGGCTCCGACTCTGGGGAAGCGCCCACGGCATCTGGGCGTTCGGTCTGGCCATGACGCCGGCCGGCTGGGCCACGCCCATCCATACATACGCCGTCATAGGGATGGTGTTTCTGGCATTGCTGGCCTTTCCAGCCAGCCTGTTGACCCGCCGGAAATGGTTGCTGGCTGCGGTCGGTGTTTTGACGCTGGGCACGGCCTTCCTCCAGATGAAGCTGATATTGTTGCCGCTCTGGACACAGAGCGCTGTGACGCCGAATACGCTTCTTGGCCCCCTCGCAACGCTCGCCATTTCCATCGGCGCGCCTTTTCCCAAGGCCTGGATACGCCGAGCGACTGCGGGCCTCGTTCTGGTGATTGCATGTGGTGGCATCGCACTGCTCCCGTTCGGCCGGGCCGCCGTCTTCATCGGTGTCGCCATGGTCCTGCGTATGGTCAGCGATCATGTGAACGGGGAGATTTCGGCCCTTCGGCGAGAGGCTTTTCTTCTGCGCTATCGGAGCCGATTGCTCCATCAGCAACGGATTTCTCAGCTGGCATCGTTGGAGCGGCTCGCCAAGGTCGACTCGCTGACGGGCATCGCCAACCGCCGTGCGTTCGACACCTGCCTGATGGAGCATCTCGCGCGAGCGCTCCCGTGCCAGCCTGTCTGCGTGGCTCTTCTGGATGTCGATTACTTCAAGGCGCTGAACGACACGGCCGGCCATTTGTCGGGCGACGAATGTCTTCGTCGCATCGCCACCAGCCTGCGCAAGGCGGCGGGCGCCGCTTTCGTGGCACGGTATGGCGGGGAGGAGTTTGCGGTCCTCTTTCCGCTTGTGGAAGGCGAAGAGATGATGCCGCGGTTGGAGGCCTTCCGCCAGGCGGTTCTGGCGCTCGACATCCGCCATCTTGGCCGGGATGGCGAGAGGGTGACGATCAGCATCGGTGGAACCTTGGCTGTCGGGCCTGAAAACAGCCGCGTCGTCCTCGATCGCGCCGACCACGCCCTTTATCGCGCCAAGGCCAACGGGCGGAACCGCGTCGAGTTCGAGCCGATCGCAACGCAACAAGCCCCGACCGCGCAGGATCTCCGCCGCCTGCACAATGCCGCTCTGAGCGGGGCAAAGCGTTTGCCCGAGCGCACAGAGGCTCGGCAACACGCCTGATTGGGTTCGTTGGCTTCCAAGCCATTCGCCAGGTGCTGAGCGTCGGCGGCGCGGCTCTCCCTCGATAGGCGGATCTCTAGAGCATGCGAGCCCCGCTCTGAAGGCTCCGCTGCCGCGACCTTGCTCCACAGACCTCACGATGCGCCTTGAGAGCGAGGGTCGATGGGCTCAGGCCTCAGCGCGGGGGGGCTTGGTCCCTTTCGCTCGGGGGAAGCCTTTGTCAGTTCAGTCGCCCCGCCCGGCAGCGCGCATAGGCTCGCCGTCCCGCATCCTCGGCACTTTGGCGGTTCAGGAGATCGACGCCGATCGAATCCTCGCGGTCTGTCAGGTTCTCATAGGCGTTGCGCGCCGTCTGATCGGCATAGTTCTCGCAGCCGGGGCGCACCGGCGGGCGATAGGAGGCGGGGGCGAGACCAATCGGGGGCGCAGTCGGAACGCAGCCCGCGAGCGGCAGAGCCAGAAGGGCAAAAAGAAGTCGGCGCATGGAAGCATCTCCCGCTGATCGATTTGCGGAGGAAACGAGCGTGGGCCGGTCCGAGGTTCCCTGCGCCCGCGCAGAGAGCGGCGACCGCCGCGAAGGGGGCTGGCGAAGCCCGGCCCGCTGTCGGCCCGAGGCAGACGATGCTTCGGCGCCGTTGTCGCCGGCTCCGCGCGTCTTTCGTCAGGGAATGCGCGTCACGCTCCAGCCGGCGCGCCGGAGGCTTTCGACCAGCCCGGTCTCGCCCGGCAGATGCAGCGCCCCGACGGCCACGAACAGGCCGCCGCGCTGAAGAAGCGGACCCAGCCGCTCCGACATCACGGCGTTGCGCTTGTGCACGACCGCCTCATCGAAGCGCTGCGTCACCTCGATGGAGCGAGCATCGTCCGTGCCGCTCGGGGCAAGGGCCGAGGTTGCGGGCTCGATCAACGAGATGCGATCGCTGAGATAGAGCTCGGTCATGGTTTCGAAGAGATCGGGCAGCCGGTCCACGAGGTCCAGCGTCGCCACGAGATTGTCCACTTGGAGATCGAGCGGCAGGGAGGCGAGCGCCTCCAGCTGCTCGGCGGCGCTTTCGAGGCCCATCAGCGGCTTGCCGGCTTCGCGCGCCTCGCCGGCGAGCGCCAGATCGAGAACCTGCGCGCCGCTCCTCATGCGCTCCATCTCGCACGGGGCGACCAGAAGCTGCGTGGCCAGAAACCAGGGCTGAAGCGTGCGAATGGCGGCGAGCGGCATGGCGCGCGCTTCCAGCTCGGGCTGAAGGCGGGCCATTTCATCCGCCGGCACCAGCGTGTCCAGCGTTTGGCCCGCCGGCAGGGTGGTGAGATCGGGGCGCGAAAGCAGCACCTTGGCCATGACCGCCTGATCCAGCGCGTCGGTGGTTTCCACCACCATGCCCGACGCGGCCTCGAAGGCGGCGCGCGCCTTTGGGGGGAGGGTCAGAACGCGCGGATCGGAAAGATGCATCGTGCCATAGAGGAACGAGGGTGCCACGTTTGCGCGCTCGACGCGGTAGAACCGGCCTTCGCCATTCGGCACCTCGGCGGCCTCCCGCTCCGCCTCGGCCAGCTTGCCGCTTTGCTCCAGCGCTGGCAGGGCGCTGGTCCCTTTGGCGCAGGTGGAGGTCTCGGCCTGAGCCGGGAACGCAAGAAGCGCGAAGGCGACCAGGGCGGCACTGCGGCGCAGGAGCGGACGAGGCGAGGCAAGAGCGAACATGGGCGATCCCGAACGGGGAAGAGGAGAGTGGGTCAAGCCGCGCCGCGCCGCGCGCGCGGATGGGCGTCGTCATAGATCTGGAGAAGCCGCCCGCCTTCGATGCCGGTATAGACCTGCGTCGAGGACAGCGAGGCATGGCCGAGCAGGTCCTGGATGGCGCGCAGGTCTCCGCCCTTGGCCAGAAGATGCGTGGCGAAGGAATGGCGTAGCGCGTGGGGCGTTGCCGAATCCGGCAGGCCGAGATAGCCGCGCAGCCGCTGCATCTCGCGCTGGATGATGCCGGGGGCGAGCTGTCCGCCGCGCGCGCCGCGAAACAAGGGGCCATCGGCCGCGAGCTGGTAGGGGCACAGACGCCGATAGGCGGCCACGGCCTCCAGCACGGCCGGCAGAAGGGGCACGAGGCGTTGCTTGTTGCCTTTGCCGGTGATGGTCATGGAGCGCGCGCCCGGATCGGCCAGCGCGTCTCCCGGCAGGTTCAGCGCTTCCGAGATGCGCAGTCCGCAGCCATAGAGCAGCGTCAGCACCGCGACATTGCGGGCCGCGATCCAGGGCTCGCTGGCTCCCGCGCCTGCTTCCTCGGTCACGGCCAGGGCGTCCGGCACGCTCAAGGGGCGGGGCAGGGATTTCGGCCGCTTGGGCGCGCGCATGGAGGCCGCGCCCGCGCCGGACGCCAGTCCTTCGCGCTCCAGATGGCGGATAAAGGATCGCACGCCCGAAAGATGACGCCCGAGCGAGCGAGCGCCCGCGCCGTCGCGCCGACGCTCCGCCAGAAAGGCGCGGAACTCGGCGGGCTTTAGGTCGGCGAGATCGGCCGGGGCGACGGGGCGGCCCTGGTAGCCTGCGAAGAAGGTGAGGAACTGGCGCACGTCGCGCTCGTAGGCGTCGATCGTCTGAGGCGAGGCCTGACGCTCCACCTCCAGCCGCCGCAGCCATTGCGTCTTCAGGGCCAGAAGGTCCGAGGTCGCCGAGATCAGAACAGGGGCGTTCATGCCGAGCGTCTTTCCTTGCAGCCGAACGACGGGGGCGACGCGCGGGCCACCCATGGCTGTTTCAACTATCTGGCCGCTTCGGCGTAAATGAAAGGTTGCCGCGCTGGAAACTGGCCGGTCGCGCCCCAGAACATCGCGGGATGAAATGCGGACGTATCATGCGGCCGCATTCGATCAAGGGACAGGACGACGATCGTCCGCCGAAACGAGGAGATCCGCATGAAGCGCCATGCAACCGCCGTCTGGAACGGTGCGCTCGGAACCGGCACGGGAAACCTGACCACCCAGTCGGGCGCTCTCAGCCAGCACGGCTATTCGTTCAAGGCTCGGTTCGAAGACGAATCCGGCAAGTCGGGCACCAACCCGGAAGAGCTTCTGGCCGCCGCCCATGCCGGCTGCTTCGCCATGCAGCTGTCGCATTTCCTGGCCGAGAACGGCACGCCCGCCGACGAGCTGAAGGCGCGCGCCGTGGTCAGCGTCGAGCAGGCCGATGGCGGCTTCGAGGTGAAGTCGAGCGCCATCACGCTGGAAGCCAAGGTGCCGGGCATCGACGACGCGGCGTTCCAGAAGCTCGCCAATCAGGCCAAGGAAGGCTGCCCGATCTCGAAGGCGCTCGGCGCCATCGAGGTTTCGCTGGACGCCAAGCTGGTCTGATCCCGCATTCATGAAACGAAAGCTCGCCGCTGATGCGGCGGGCTTTCTCATGGCGCGTGAGACTTAGCCGCGCCGCTTGCGCCCGTAGAGTTCGAGCCGGTGAAAGACGATCTCGTAGCCGAGTTCGCGCGCGATCTCGTCCTGCAGCGCTTCGATCCGGTCGGAGCGAAATTCGATCACCGCGCCCGTGTCCATGTCGATCAGATGGTCGTGATGGTCGCTGTCGGCCTGCTCGAAGCGGGAGGGGCCGTTGGCGAAGGCATGGCGATGGATCGCGCCCTTGTCTTCCAGAAGCCGCATGGTGCGGTAAACGGTCGACAGGGAGATGGAAGGGTCGATGGCCGAGGCCCGCCGGAAAATCTCCAGCGCGTCCGGATGGTCGCCGCCTTCGCTGAGGATGCGCAGGATCGTGCGCCGCGGCCGTGTGATGCGCACACCCGCTTCGCGCAGCAGCTTCTCATAGTCGTGGGCTTGGCTCGCCGTGCTCATGCAAGGCTCTCTACCCGCAAATGGCACGGCGCGCGAGACGCTTCCGGGCAGGACTTGGATGCGTCCGACAGGACCGACTCGGTGGCGTTGGTCGAGCCGCTCTATCGCTCATACCGCAGGACCTGCGTTTCCGGCTTCGCGCAGCTTGCCCGCTTTCCACCCGAGCGCCTGTCGGCGCGTCCAAGGAGGCGGAAGGGAAACCTCATTGGGGGGCCGTCGCTCCTGAGGTCTGGAAGGGCGAGCACCAGAGCGGACCTCGCCTCTCTCGGGATGGGGTTGGTGAGTCAGGGGGCGCTTCGAAGTCTCGGGATCGCACCGCGTTGAACCGAGCGGACGCATACCGGAATCGATGGATCGCTCCTGCGGCTTGAGCGTCCTAGTCAGCGCCCTCAGAGTCCGTGAGAGGCGCGTGCTGTCGCTGCCGGCTCACGGCGCTCGCAGGTCTCTCGTCTCGCCGGATCGCCACCCGCCGCCGGCACACCCCGGCCGCCTTCGAACAGCGTATCCCGAGGCTGCGCCTCATCCAACGCGACGCAATGGTCTTTTCTTGCAAATCATTTGCAATTGCATTGACGGGTTGGCGGATTGCTCCTAGCTTTCCTCTCGCTCGCAGTCCGCAAAGGATGGTTCCCGCATGTCGTCGCGTCAGGCCGAGGCCGAGATCGCCCCTTCCTTCGCCAACCCGCCCGATCAACAAGGCTTTGCGCGGGAGCGCGGGGAGGGCTCGCTGCACCAGTCGTTCCGCAGCGTGGGGGTCGGAGACGGCGGGACGCTGTTCCGGCGCTTCCTCGCTTTTCTGGGCCCCGGCTATCTCGTGGCCGTCGGCTATATGGACCCCGGCAATTGGGCGACCTCGCTCGCGGGCGGCTCGGAGTTTGGCTACACGCTGCTCTTCGCGGTGCTTCTGTCCTCTCTCATGGCGATCGTGCTTCAGGCGCTTTGCGCGCGGCTCGCCATCGCCACGGGCCGCGATCTCGCTCAGGCCTGCCGCGATGCCTATCCCAAGCCGGTCTCGGTCGGCCTCTGGATTCTGGCCGAACTCGCCATCGTCGCAACGGATCTTGCCGAAGTCATCGGCACGGCCATCGCGCTGAAACTCCTGTTCGGCCTGCCGCTCGAATGGGGCGTCGTCGTCACCGCCTTCGACGTCTTCGTCATTCTCTGGCTGCAGTCGCGGGGCTTTCGCTATGTCGAAGCCTTCGTCGCGACCATGATCCTGGTGATCGCGCTCTGCTTTGTCGGCCAGCTGCTTCTGGCCCAGCCCTCGATCGCGGCGATCTTCGCCGGCTTTCTGCCCTCGGCCTCGATCGTGACCGACGAGCGTCAGCTCTATCTCGCGCTCGGCATTCTGGGTGCCACGGTGATGCCGCACAACCTCTATCTGCACACCGGCATCGTGCAGACGCGCGCCTACCGCGAGGACGAGGCGGGCAAGCGCGAGGCGATCCGATTCGCCACGATCGACTCGACCCTCGCGCTCGGCATCGCGCTGGTCGTCAACGCGTCCATTCTCATCCTCGCCGCCGCCGCCTTCCACGCGACCGGCCATGGCAGCGTCGAAGATCTGGAACAGGCCCATTCGCTGCTGACGCCGCTTCTGGGTGCGGCCATCGCCCCGGTGCTCTTCGCCATCGCGCTGCTGGCCTCGGGTCTCTCCTCCACCGTGACGGCGACGCTGGCCGGCCAGATCGTGATGGAGGGCTTCCTGCGCCTTCGCATCAGCCCGGTCGTGCGCCGCCTCATCACGCGCGGCCTCGCCATTCTGCCGGCGGCCGGCATCATCATCGCCTATGGCGAACAAAGCGCCGGCCAGCTCCTGATCTTCAGTCAGGTCGTCCTGTCGCTCCAGCTGCCCTTCGCCGTGGTGCCGCTGGTGCTCATGTCGCGCGACCGCAGCAAGATGGGGAACTTCCGGGCCCCGGTCTGGCTGCTCGCCATCGCCGGCGCGATCGCGACGCTGATCGTCGCGCTCAACGTGAAGCTGGTTCTGGACTTCGTGAATTCCGGTTTCGCGGGCTGATTCCTCGCTCCTATACGAAACCGTATGGAAACCTCGACGCTGTCTCCATCTCGCGGCCCTAACAAACCCTCAGCAGGTTTGGGTCGTGAGGGGCCATGGGTTCGGTCGGCGGGAAAATCGTCTGTCTTCTTCTGGCGAGCCTGGGGGCGTCCGCTCTCGCCGTGCCGGCGCTGCTCGGCCTCACCTTGCTCGGCGGCAATCTGCATGAGGTCGGCGGCGGCGTGATCCGCGCTGCGCAGATGAGCCCGGCCGATCTCGCCAGTACCATTCAGGCGCAAGGCGTGCGCTCGATCCTCAATCTGCGCGGGGAGCATCCAGATGAGGCCTGGTGGCAGGAGGAGCGGGCGGTCGCACAGGCCAACGGCGTCGAATACATCTCCGTCTCGCTGTCGGCCCGCCACAAGCCCGACCTCGCCACAATGCGCCATCTCGCAGCCGTCATGCGCGATGCGCCCAAGCCGCTTCTGATCCATTGCCTGCAAGGGGCCGATCGCACGGGCCTCGCCTCCGCGATCTACGAGCTTTCGCAAGGCCAGGCCGCAGGTGAAGCGGCCGATCAGCTGTCGCTCATGTTCGGCCATTTCCCATGGCTCGGCAACAAGACCCGCGCCATGGACGAAGCCTTTGCCGAATATTCGGCGGCGGACGCCACGCCAAGCCCGGCGGCAGCTTCCGTGGCCGCTCGCTGAGACAAGAAACCGAAGCCAAACGAAAAAGGGCGGCGCCGAAGATGGCGCCGCCCCTTTTATGTCAGCGGAGCGGTTGGCGCGCTCAGGCGGCCTTCTTGGCGCCGAGCAGGCGGCGGTTGACGAGCAACTCGGCGATCTGGATCGCGTTCAGCGCCGCGCCCTTGCGCAGATTGTCGGCCACGACCCACATGTTGAGGCCGTTCTCCAGCGTCTGGTCTTCGCGGATGCGGCTGATATAGGTCGCGTCCTCGCCCGCCGTGTCGATCGGCGTCGCATAGGCGCCATCCTCGTGCTTGTCGATCACGAGGCAGCCGGGGGCTTCGCGCAGGATCTCGCGCGCCTCGTCGGCGGTGATCGGGTTCTCGAACTCGATGTTCACCGACTCGGAGTGCCCGATGAAGACGGGCACGCGCACGGCCGTGCAGGTGACCTTGATCTTCGGATCGAGCATCTTCTTGGTCTCGGCCATGACCTTCCACTCTTCCTTGGTCGTGCCGTCTTCCATGAAGACGTCGATATGGGGAATGACGTTGAAGGCGATGCGCTTGGTGAACTTCTTGGCGGTCACGGGATCGGCCACGAAGACGGCGCGGCTCTGCTCGAACAGCTCGTCCATGCCCTCCTTGCCCGCGCCCGAAACGGACTGATAGGTCGAGACGACGACGCGCTTGATCTTGGCCTTGTCGTGCAGGGGCTTCAGGGCCACCACGAGCTGCGCGGTGGAGCAGTTCGGATTGGCGATGATGTAGCGCTGCGTGAAGCCGGTCACGGCGTCGGCGTTCACTTCGGGCACGATCAGCGGCACGTCGGCATCGTAGCGGAAGGCCGAGGAATTATCGATCACGACGCAGCCCTGCGCGCCGATCTTGGGTGCCCATTCCTTGGCGACCGAGCCGCCGGCGGACATGAGGCAGATATCGACGTCGGAGAAGTCGAAGAGTTCGAGCGCCTTGACCTTCAGGGTCTTGTCGCCGAACGAAACCTCGGTGCCCTGCGAACGACGGGAGGCGAGCGCCACCACTTCGTCGGCCGGGAAGCCGCGTTCGTCCAGGATGTTGAGCATTTCGCGGCCGACATTGCCCGTCGCGCCGACCACTGCAACCTTGTAACCCATGGGTCTGACCTGTTCCACCGCCCCCTGCAAGAACTCGTCATGCGCTTCTAGCCCCGTTCCGGGGGCGAGCGGAACGAGGGTCAGGGCGTAATCGTGGTTTTGGTCGAAAGCGCGGACATGGCGCTTCTCATGCGCCAGCCCGCTCGCCCTGTCAATCGCTCCGAATGGCCGAAGCTGGTTTCCGGCTTGCGGTCACCTTTGGAATGGGTCTATGTAATATTATAACATTACCGAGGAGATCCGCATGGGCCGTTATCGCTGCCAGGAGACGCCGACCGATACCCGCCTTCCCGTGACCGTCCTGTCCGGCTTTCTGGGCGCGGGCAAGACGACGCTGCTCAACCACATCCTCAACAATCGCGAGGGGCGGCGCGTCGCCGTCATCGTCAACGACATGAGCGAGGTGAATATCGACGCCGATCTGGTGCGCGAGGGCGGGGCCGATCTGTCGCGCACCGACGAGACGCTGGTGGAGATGACGAACGGTTGCATCTGCTGCACGCTGCGCGGCGATCTGATGGCCGAGGTAAAGCGCCTCACCGAGGAAGGGCGCTTCGACTATCTCCTGATCGAGGGCACGGGCATCGCCGAGCCGCTTCCGGTGGCCGCCACCTTTTCCTTCCGCGACGAGGCGGGCGAAAGCCTGTCCGACCGCGCGCGCCTCGACACGATGGTGACGGTGGTGGATGCCTCCAGCCTCCTGCGCGACTACGGCTCGCATGTGCTTCTCTCCGAGCGGGGCGAGACGGCGGGCGAGGGCGACGAGCGCACGCTGGTGGATCTCCTGGTGGAGCAGATCGAGTTCGCCGACGTGGTGGTGATCAACAAGGCGTCCGAAGTGGACAAGCTGACGCTTCAGGCGGTGCGCTCGGTTGTTACCGCGCTGAACCCGACCGCGCGCCTCGTCGAGACCGATTTCGGCCGCGTGCCGCTGGGCGAGGTGCTCGACACCGGCCTGTTCCATGAGGAAACGGCGCAGACCCATCCGCTCTGGTACAAGGAACTATACCAGCCCGAGGCGCACAAGCCCGAGACGGAGGAATACGGCGTGACGAGCTTCGTCTACCGCGCGCGCCGACCCTTCGACCCGCAGCGCTTCGACGCGTTCGTCAAGGCGGTCTGGCCGGGCCTCATCCGCGCCAAGGGCCATTTCTGGCTGGCGACGCGGCCGGACTGGGTGGGCGAGTTCTCGCTGGCAGGTGCAGTGGCGCGCGTGTCGGGCCTCGGGCGCTGGTGGGCGGCGGTGCCGCGCGAGCGCTGGCCCGACGTGCCGGAATGGCAGGATCTCCTGCGCCGCAACTGGTCCGCGCCCTGGGGCGACCGGCGGCAGGAACTCGTCTTCATCGGCGCGGGGCTGGACGAGGCGGCGATTCGCGAGGCGCTGGACGATTGCCTCGTCGGCCCGGCGGACGTGTTCGACGCCGCGCGCTTCCGCGCCCTGCCCGACCCGTTTCCGCAATGGGGTCGCGCGGCCTGAGACTTAAGAGAAAGGCCGGCCTCTCATAGGAGAGACCGGCCTCGCGCTTTAAAACTTCGACGCTTTGATCCGTGCCAAGGCGCCTGGATCAGACGCGGCGATCGGGATAGGGCGTGCCCACCGGCTGCGGCGTGGCGGAGCGGCGCGCGCTGCGCTCGGCGATCTTCTTCGTGACCCAGCCGACGAACAAGGCTTTGATGATGCTGCGGATCATGGGTTCGGTCTCCAAGGATTGATGTGTCTCGTTGGAGGCAGAATGCGGCCAAGCTCTCGAGGTTCCTGACCAACAGACACGATAGCAGTCACGTGATCGCAGCTGAATTGTGTCGGCAAAAGGGCGGTGTAACTTCCTATTTCGTAAAAATCCGTTAGCCTTTGCGACCAGCGCTGGGAGGCGCCGCCGCTTCATGCGGCCAGGGAGGACAACGCGTGACAAGTTATTCCAGGAGCGCCGATCCGGCGCTGGAACGCCAGCCCATGACGAAGCGCGAGCGCAAGGTGATCATCGCCTCCTCGCTCGGCACCGTCTTCGAATGGTATGATTTCTATCTCTACGGAACGCTCGCCGCGATCATCGGGCGGCAGTTCTTCTCGCAATTTCCGCCGGCCACGCAGGCCATTTTCGCGCTTCTGACCTTCGCGGCGGGCTTTCTCGTGCGCCCCTTCGGCGCGCTGGTCTTCGGGCGCCTCGGCGATCTCGTCGGACGTAAATACACGTTCCTTCTGACGATCCTGATCATGGGCCTGTCGACGTTCTCGGTCGGCCTTTTGCCGGGCTACGACCAGATCGGCGTTGCCGCGCCGATCATCCTCGTGGCGCTGCGCATGGCGCAGGGCCTGGCGCTCGGCGGCGAATATGGCGGCGCGGTCGTCTATGTCGCGGAGCACTCGCCGCGCAACCGTCGCGGCTTCTACACCGCCTGGATTCAGACCACGGCGACCATGGGCCTGCTCCTGTCGCTCTTCGTGATCGTGACGCTGCGCCTGAATCTGGGCGAAGACGCCTTCCAGAGTTCGCAGCCGCTGTTTCTCGGGCTGACGGGCGGCTGGCGCATTCCCTTCCTTCTGTCGATCATCCTGCTTCTGATCTCGATCTATATCCGCCTTCAGATGCATGAATCGCCGATCTTCCAGAAGATGAAGGAAGAGGGCACCCAGTCCAAGGCGCCGCTCTCGGAAGCCTTCGGCAACTGGCGCAACGGCAAGATCGTCCTGATCGCGCTGTTCGGGCTCGTGATCGGTCAGGCCGTGGTCTGGTACACCGGCCAGTTCTACGCACTGTTCTTCCTGCAGACGGTGCTGAAGATCGATCTTCTGACGGCCAACGTCCTGATCGCCTGGGCGCTGATCGTGGCCACGCCCTTCTTCCTCGTGTTCGGCTCGCTGTCGGACCGGATCGGGCGCAAGCCGGTGATCCTGGCCGGCTGCCTGCTCGCGGCGGCAACCTATTTCCCGCTCTTCAGCGCGCTGACCAACGCGGCCAACCCGACCTATGCCAGCGCCATCCAGACCGTGCGGGCGGAAGTCGTGGCCGATCCCGCCACCTGCGGCTCGCTGTTCGATCCGGTCGGCATCCGCACCTTCACCAGCCCCTGCGACATCATGCGCCGCACCATGTCGCAGCAGGCCTTCCGCTACACGCAGGTGGACGCGCCCGCCGGCAGCGCGCCGCAGCTCGTCGTCAATGGCGGCGCGCCGATCGCCTTCACCGACGCCAAGGGCTTCTCCGAAGCGCTCGGTCCCGCCATGGTCGCGGCCGGCTACCCCGCCGCCAACGACCCGGCCAAGGTCAAGATCACCGGCTTCTTCTCGGCGCTCGCCTCGGTTCAGGCCCTGAAGGTCATCGCCATCCTGACGGTGATGGTGATCTACGTGACCATCGTCTACGGCCCGATCGCCGCCGCGCTGGTGGAGTTCTTCCCCACGCGCATCCGCTACACCGCCATGTCCTTGCCCTACCATATCGGCAATGGCTGGTTCGGTGGCCTTCTGCCGGCGACCTCCTTCGCGATCGTCGCCTCCACGGGCGATATCTTCGCGGGTCTCTGGTACCCGGTCTTCTTCGCGCTCCTAACCGTCGTGATCGGCGTCATCTTCGTTCGCGAAAAGAAGGGCGTCGATCTCGCCGACTGATCGGCGCGCTCGCAGATAAGCCTCAAACGAAAACCGCCGCCTCGGGAAACCGGGGCGGCGGTTTTGTCTGTTCTTCAGGAAACGAAGAGCGTCAGGCCGCGAGCTTGCGGCGGAAGGCGTCGAGCACCGCGTCGCCCATCTCGCTCGTTCCGACCTCGCGGCAGCCCGGCGCCATGATGTCGCCCGTGCGCGTGCCCGACTCCAGAACTTCGGCGATGGCCGCTTCCAGCTTGTCGGCCTCGTCCACCATGGCGAAGGAATAGCGCAGCATCATCGCGAAGGAGGCGATCATGGCGATCGGGTTGGCGATACCGCGGCCCGCGATGTCGGGAGCCGAACCGTGGACGGGCTCGTACATGGCGCGGCGCTGGCCGCTCGTCTCGTCCGGCGCGCCCAAGGAGGCGGAGGGCAACATGCCGAGCGAGCCCGTCAGCATGGCCGCGATGTCGGACAGCATGTCGCCGAAGAGATTGTCGGTCACGATGACGTCGAACTGCTTGGGCGCGCGCACCAGCTGCATTCCGCCGGCGTCCGCCAGCATGTGGTCGAGCGTGATGTCGCTGTAGCCCTTGTGCGTTTCGGTGACGACCTGGTTCCACAGGACGCCCGACTTCATGACGTTGCGCTTTTCCATGGAGGTGACGCGGCCGCGCCGGGTGCGCGCCAGTTCGAAGGCGACCTTCGCGATACGCTCGATCTCGTAGGTGTCGTAGATCTGCGTGTCGATGCCGCGCTTCTGGCCGTTGCCGAGATCCACGATCTCCTTCGGCGCGCCGAAATAGACGCCGCCGGTCAGCTCGCGCACGATCAGAATGTCGAGCCCGTCCACCAGCTCGCGCTTGAGCGAGGAGGCTTCGGCGAGCGCGGGATAGCAGATGGCGGGGCGCAGATTGGCAAAGAGCGACATGTCCTTGCGCAGGCGCAGGAGACCCGCCTCGGGACGCTTCTCATAAGGGACGCTATCCCATTTCGGGCCGCCCACCGCGCCGAAGAGCACCGCGTCCGCCGCCATGGCCCTGTTCATGTCGGCGTCGGAAATCGGATCGCCCGACGCGTCATAGGCCGAGCCGCCGACCAGGCCGCGCTCGGTCTCGAAGCCCGCCGCGCGCTCCGCGTTGAGAAGGGTCACGAGCTTCTCGACCTCGGCCATCGCCTCCGGTCCGATGCCGTCGCCCGGCAGAAGAAGAAGCTTGCGCGTGGTCATGAGATCCCCCAGGGCTCGAAATCCGCCGGTGCGGCAGTTGGTTCGGACGGGTCGTAGCGGCCCGGCCCGCCGACCGCAAGCCGCCATGGCCGGCGCAGAGCGGACCGATCGCGCGGCGCGCCCGCGTGTCGGCGCATTTTGGCGGGCGCGTCTTCATGCTTTCTTGACCCCGATTCCAGCGAAGGCGTGCGCGGAGCCGAGGCGTCAATATCTTGGCAACGGGAAAAGGCGAACGATCGTCTGCAACGGGAATAATAAGGCGACAGATCTGTCGCCCGGCGTCTTATCGGGGGATGAAGCGGTGAGATTGAGTATCAGGACCAAGCTCGCGGCGGGTTTCGGTGTCGTTCTGGTGATGTTGGCGGCCACTGGCGCGGTGGGACTGGGCGAACTCGGGCGCTCCAACGAGCAGACCGAGGCCTTCACCGATGGGCCTTTCCGGCAGGTTCAGCGCCTGGGCGAGCTTTATGCGCTCCAGGCCACCGCGCGCAGCGACTTCCAGAGCCTGATCCTCAGCCAGCAAGCCGACGAGCAGAAGGCGATCGGCGCGCGCTTCGACGAAAAGATGGGCACGGTGAACACCGTGCTTCAGGATTATATCGCGGGTCTGCCGGAGGCGATGCGCGGGGACGCCGCCGATATGAAGACTCTGCTCGGCGAACTCGACGCCGCCTTCGCGCAGGCGCGCCCCTTCGCCTCCACAACCTTCCGCACCGACGCGATCAAGGCCATGGGCAAGGCCGAGCCGATCGGCATCGAAATCACCAATGTCCTCCAGCAGCTCCAGAGCGCCTTCCGCGCCGGGCCGCAGACGCCGCTGATGACCATTTCGATCAACACGCTGTCGGACATGCGCGCCCGGTTTCCCGAAATGCGCATGATGGCCAATCAGGTGCTGATCGAGACCGACGACGCCAAGCTGAAGGCGATGTCGCAGCTTCTGACCGCGCGTCAGGCTCAGTTCGGCGCCTATATCAACCAGCTGAAGTCGGCGGCCGACCCGTCCTTCCAAGGTCGGCTGAATTCGCTGGAAAAGCGCTGGGGCCAGTTCAAGGACGCGATGAACGGCTGGGTCTCTGGCGGCATCGCCAATGACACGGGCCGCGCTCGCAACCTGTTCAACAGTCAGATCGTGCCGGCGGCCGAGAAGTTCGAGACCCGCATTCTCGCGCAGAAGAAGGTCGAGGATCAGATCGCCAGCGGCTTCGTGCAGCGCGCCAACACGGCCTTCACGGAAACGAAAATCTTCCTGATCGCGCTGATCGGCGGCGCGGTGCTGATCGGGTTGGCCGTTGCCGCCTGGCTCGGCCTGTCGATCTCGCGCGGCCTGTCGCGCGCGGTTGAATTGGCGCGCCGCATCGGCTCGGGTGACCTGACGCAGCGCATCGAAGTGAAGGGCCGTGACGAACTGGCCGATCTCCAGCGCGCCATGAGCGACATGACGGTGAAGCTTTCCGAGATCGTCTCGGGCGTGCGCGCCTCGTCCTCACTGGTCGCCGCCGGCTCGGCCCGCTCGGCCGAAACCGCCGAGAAGCTATCGTCCGGCTCGACCGAACAGGCCGCGGCCTCCGAGCAGGCCTCGGCGGCGATCGAGGAGATGACCGCCAATATCCGCCAGAACGCCGACAACGCGTCCACCACCGAGAAGATCGCGGCCCAGGCCGCAGAACATGCCGGCACCACAGGCGATGCGGTAGCCCAGTCCACGCAGGCCATGCGTGAGATCGCCGAGAAGATCGCCGTGGTGCAGGAGATCGCCCGTCAGACGGACCTGCTCGCGCTGAACGCCGCCATCGAGGCTGCCCGCGCCGGGCAACACGGCAAGGGCTTCGCGGTCGTGGCCTCTGAGGTTCGCAAGCTCGCCGAGCGAAGCCAGGCGGCGGCGACCGAGATCGGCGAACTTTCCTCGCGCACGCTGATCGTTGCGGAAGATGCCGGCTCGCGTCTGGAAAAGCTGGTGCCGGACATCAAAAAGACGGCGGAGCTGGTCTCCGAGATTTCAGCGGCCTGCCGCGAGCAGTCGATCGGCATCGAGCAGATCAATCAGGCGATCGGGCAGCTGGATCAGGTGACGCAGGCCAATGCCGGCGCGGCCAACCAGATGACGGCGACGGCCGAGCAGCTGGCGTCCGAAGCGGGCCGCCTCGAAGAGCGCGCGGGCTTCTTCCGCATGACGGATGCCGAGCGCGACGCGCTGATCCAGGCGGAAGCCTTGGAGATCGAAACCACCAACCGCCAAGTGGACGCGCGCAAGTCGGGCGCGTCTCAGGCTCCTGCCCCCAAGCGCGGAGCGCCCAGCGCATCTTCGGCCCGGCCTGTGTCCAAGGCCCCCGCGCGCGCGCCGGCACCGTCCGCTACGGGCAAGGGCGCGGCTCAGCCTGCCAACAAGCCGACCTCGCCCGCCAAGGCCCCGGCGGTGCATCTTGCCGATGCTGACGACCTGTTCGAAGCGGGCGATGCCAACCCCGTCCATTCGCTGCAAGCCAAGGCGGCCGGCTTTGCCGCCACGCAGCGCGACGTCAAGGGCGGCTTCTCGCTGGATCTCGGCGGCAACGATGGGTTCGAGCGCATGAGCCGCTGAGGCTCGTCGCGCCGTCAGGGTCGATCACGAAAAAGCCCGGCGCGGGACGATCCCGCGCCGGGCTTCTTTTTTGAATGATTTGCGAGGCTTCACCGATCAGGCGCGAAGCGCACTTGCCTCGATCTCGACCTTCATTTCCGGCCGGATCAGCCCCGCCACGATCATCGTCGCGGCCGGGCGAATCTCGCCGAACCAGCGGCCGGTGACCGCGAAGACCGCATCCGCGAAGCGAACGTCCGTCACGATATAGCGAACGCGCACGATGTCGCTCATCGCAAAGCCGGCTTCGCGCAGCGCGGCTTCGATCGTCGCCAGCGCGTTCTCGGTCTGCTCGCCGACATCCTCCGGCATGGTCATCGTGCGATAGTCGTAGCCCGTGGTGCCCGACACTTCGCAGATGTTGCCGAGCGCCACGGCGCGGCTGTAGCCGGCCTGCCGCTCGAAGGGCGAGCCGGTGGAGATGAGCCGCCGGCTCCTGGCCTCACTCTCCATCAGGCCCAGGGGCGCTCGGCGCCGAGGCGCTGCTCGAAGCCGCTGATGGAGGCTTCGCGCTCCAGCGTCAGGCCGATATCGTCCAGTCCGTTGATGAGGCAGTGCTTGCGGAACGGGTCCATCTCGAAATGGATCACGCCGCCGTCCGGCCGGCGGATTTCCTGCGCTTCGAGATCGACGCTGAGCGTGGCGTTCGCGCCCTTCTCGGCGTCCGCCATCAGCGCGTCCAACTCCGCCTGGCTGACGCGGATCGGCAGAATGCCGTTCTTGAAGCAGTTGTTGTAGAAAATATCGGCGAAGGACGTCGAGATCACGCAGCGGATGCCGAAATCCAGAAGCGCCCAGGGCGCGTGCTCGCGCGAGGAGCCGCAGCCGAAATTGTCGCCCGCCACCAGAATCTCGGCCTTGCGATAGGCCGGACGGTTGAGGACGAAGCTCTCGTCCTCCGACCCGTCTTCCTTGTAGCGCAGATTGGCGAAGAGCCCGACGCCCAGGCCCGTGCGCTTGATCGTCTTCAGGTAATCCTTGGGGATGATCATGTCGGTATCGACATTGAGCGTCGGAAGCGGCGCCGCGACGCCCGTCAGCTGATCGAACTTCTGCATGATGGCGATCCTTTCCCCTGGGGCTCGGATGGAATTTTCCTGAAGAGAGGCCGGAAAATTTTCGTGTCGGTGTCGTTACACCCTCCAATGCCCTTCGACCAACCCCTTTCGGCAGGAGGGGCGTTTTCGAAAATGCAGATGATGATGAAAAAACGCGTTGCAATGTTTATCGCGATAAACTAAAACCGAATCAACAGAGAGGAACACCAGGCCATGACGCGGTTGGAGCGTCCGATCCCGTTAGACGACAGGCTCTGCTTCTCGCTGTATGGCGCGTCCATGGCCGTGGGGCGAACCTACAAGCCGATCCTGGATCGGCTGGGGCTCACCTATCCGCAATATCTCGTTCTGTCCGTTCTCTGGGAGGGCGACGGGCCGAGCGTCAGCAGCATCGCCGACCGGCTCGACCTCGAGCCGAGTACGGTGACACCGCTGGTCAAACGCCTGGAAGCGTCCGGCTTCGTGACGCGCCGGCGCAATCCGGAGGACGAGCGACAGGTCACGGTGTCGCTCACCGAAGCCGGGCGGACCATGCGTGAGGAGAGCGCCTGCCTTGCCCAGGAGCTACTGTCCGCATCCGGCATGTCGCTGGATCGGGTGATGGCCCTCAACGAAGAGGTTCGCGCCCTGCGGGATGCCTTGGCGAGCACCTATGGGCACCAGCGCCGGGCCGTCTGAGACGCCTCGACGATTTCGGTCGGCCCGCCTCGGCGGGCGTGACCCTTCCGCGTGTCGCTTGTCGGGCGACGCGCTCCGTTCAACCCTTCTACTTCCCATAAATTCAAAGGACGATTCCCATGCCCGTTGACGTCATCTACAAGACCAAGGCCACGGCCAACGGCGGCGGCCGCGACGGCGCGGCGCGCTCCGACGACGGTTCGGTCGATGTGAAGCTCGTGGTTCCCAAGGAAATGGGCGGCCCCGGCGGCGTCGGCGCCAACCCGGAGAAGCTGTTCGCCGCCGGCTATTCGGCCTGCTTCCTGGGCGCCATGCGCGCGGTCTCGTCCAAGGTCGGCGTCAAGGTTCCGGCCGAGGCGACGGTGACGGCCGAAATCGGCTTCGGCCCGCGCTCGGAAGGCGGCTACGGCATCACCGCCGACCTCACGATCGACCTTCCGGGCGTGGATCGTGCAGAGGCCGAAAAGCTGATCGCCGCCGCGCACGAGGTCTGCCCCTATTCCAACGCCACGCGCAACAACGTCAATGTCGGCCTGACGTTGGCCTAAGCGCGGCGCTCATGTGAGCGCAAAGCTTGCCTGAGCTCTCGTCACGACTCGAGGCCGGGGCGCGTCCGCGCTCCGGCCTTTTTCATGGCCTTCTCCATCACGCCCGCCTTGAACAGGCCGGGGGGATCGGGCAGACCTTCACGCCATGACCGAAGCCGAACCGCTCCTGCGATCCGTTCTCTTCGTGCCCGCCGCCAACGGCCGGGCGCTCGACAAGTCCGCCACGCTGAAGGCCGACGCGCTGATCTTCGATCTGGAGGATTCGGCGGCCGATGAGGAAAAGGACGCCGCGCGCGAGCGCCTGCGCGCCCATCTTCTCGCCCGCCCGCCCAGTTCCATCCTGCGTGTCGTGCGCATCAATCCGCTCGCCACGCGGCATGGCACGGAAGACCTCCTGATGGCGCGCGGGGCTCGCGTCGATGCCATTCTCCTGCCCAAGGTCGAGGGGCCGCGCCAACTGCACGAGGCCGACGACGCGCTGGTGGAAACCGACGCGCCCCAAAATCTTCGGCTCTGGGCCATGGTGGAAACGCCTCGCGGGGTGCTCCATGCCCCCGACATCGCGGAGGCGCGCCTGCGCCACCGGCTCGGCGCGCTCGCGATCGGGCCGAACGATCTCGTCTCTGCCGCCGATCTCCAACTCTCCCCCGGCCGCCCCGAACTCATGCCCTGGCTCGGCCCCGTTCTCGTCGCCGGCAAGGCGGCCGGCATTCCCGTGCTCGACGGCGTCTGGTCCGATCTCACCGATATCGGGGGCTTCGAAGCCGAATGCGCGCAGGCGCGCCGCATGGGCTTTGCCGGCAAAACGCTTGTTCATCCCGCGCAGATCGCGGGCGCCAACGCGGCTTTCGGGCCATCGAGCGAGGAGATCGAGCGCGCCCGCCGCCTCGTTGCCGCCTTTGCCGCGCCTGACAATGCGGGGCGCGGCGTCATCCGCCATGAGGGGCGGATGGTGGAACTCCTACACTTACAGGCGGCCGAGCGCCTGCTCGCCCGCGCCGCTTCGATCGAGGAAAGAACAAACCCATGAAGCTCTATCGCCTGCTCACCGGGGTGGACGACGCCGCCTTCTGCCACAAGGTTTCGCTGGCCCTCTCCAAGGGCTGGGAACTCGCCGGCAGCCCGGCCTATGCGTTCGACGCAAAGGAAGGCGTGATGAAATGCGCCCAGCCCGTCACCAAGATCGTCGAGGGCAAGGACTATGATCCCGCGATGAAACTCGGCGAGCAATGAACCCGCTCGGTCTCGGCCGTCTGGGTCTGCGGGCCGGACGCGCAGGGCTGCGGTCTGGCGAGGCAGGGCTTCGCGAGGGCGAAGCCGGCTTGCGCCAAGCGGAAACGGCTCTGCGCGCGCTGGGCTCGCTCCGGGGCGCGCCCTTCGATCTTGGTGCCGAAGTGTTGCGCCGAGCCGGCGCTGCGGTCCGCACGGGACAGGACGCTGTGCGCCTAGGCGACGAAGGCCTCGCGCGCGGCGAGGAGGCGCTGCGTCGGGCCGAAGAGCGGTTGCAGCGTCGAAGCGCGCCCCGCTCTTGAGGCGCTGGGGCCGGGCGCTCTTCGCTGCCGGGTTGGCGCTTGCCGCGAGCCTTACCGGCCTCGCGCTTCTGGCGCTCGCCATCCCGCGCGCGCCCGAAGTCCGCTTTCCGCCACCGGAAGCCGGCGAGGAACGGGTCGTGCTGCTGGCCGCCAACCCGATCCACACCGACATTCTCCTGCCCGCGACGCCGGATGTTTTGGCACGCTTCGGTTTCCTGGCCGGCGACGGGCTGCCGCTGGACGATCCGCGTGTCGGCGCCATCGCGGTCGGCTGGGGCGGGCGCGCCTTCTACACGCAGACACCGGAATGGCGCGACCTGACGGTGGGAGCGCTCTGGCACTCCGTCACCTATGACCGCTCGGTGCTGCATCTCTCGCTCGCCCCCGCGCTGACGGGCGAGGAGCCCGGCCTGCGCCGCCTCAGTTTGAGCGAGCCGGCCTTCCAAGCGCTTCTGCGCTTCATCGAGGCGAGCTTCCAGCGCACCCCATCCGGCGCGCCGGAGATCTTGCCCGGCTTCTCCTACGGCCCCTATGACCGCTTCTACGAAGCGCGCGGCGGCTTCAATCTCCTGTTCGGGTGCAACACCTGGACGGCGCAAGCCCTGCGCCAAGCCGGCCTCACCACCAGCCTCTGGTCCCCTTTGCCCCCGCTGCTTTTGTGGGGGCTGGACTGGCACGAGGCCAAGGTCTTGGGGTGATCAATCCGCCTCGGCCTCCAGCGCTTCCATGTCGTCGTCCGACAGGCCGAAATGGTGGCCGATTTCGTGGATCAGGACGTGGGAGACGAGGGCGCTGAGGGTTTCTTCGTGCTCGGCCCAATAATCCAAGATCGGGCGGCGGTAGAGGAGGATGCGGTTGGGGAATTCGCCCGTCGCGCCGACCGCCATTTCCGCCACGGGCCGGCCTTCGAAGAGGCCGAGAATATCGAAGGGGCTTTCGAGATTCATCGCCTCGACCACCTCGTCCTCCGGGAAGTCGGCGATATGGAAGCGGATCTCACCTGAAAGCGCGCGAAATTCGGGCGGCAGCTGCGCATAGGCGTCGAGCGCCAAGGCCTCGATCTCCTCCAGGCTCGGCGCCATGCGCTGGCCCCAGTCCCCCGCCTGATCGCGCTGACCCATCGCATTCTCTTTCCCAGTCCCACGAAGCTCATCGTGTCGTGGCATATCGCGGCGCACCCTGCGAGCCCGCTTCGGCTCACGAATGCGCGCGGACGCGCATCTTTCCCTATGAGAGACCCAAGCCCCCGGTTTTCCACAGGGCCGAGCAAGAGCTGTGAACAAGGAATGTAATCCTTGATGCTGATCGATTGACTCGAATCGGCAGCTCTGGAATTCATAGGAACATAGAGGGAACAGATGCCGTTTCGGACAAAGCCTCAGGGCTGACGAGGGTTTGTCCGAAGGAGACGTTCATGTCGGGGGTCCAACCAAAAGCCGCCTTTGCCGCGCCCTGGGATGAGGGGCCGGTGTTTGACAGATGTCTGGATTCATTCAGAGAAAACAAGGCTTCGTCAAGCGTTTCGGCGGACCCTCTATCGTCTCCCCATGCCGCGGGCGCGACCCCAAATGGGCGGCAGCTCGACACCCTGCGCGAGGCGATCCGCCGGATCGAGCACCGCCCATCCGAGACGTGGGATACTCCCCGGAAAGCCAGAACAGACGGTCCGGCACAAGCCGAGATCGAAAAAGCGGAAGAGGAATTTCGTCCTGCTCTGCCCGTCTGCCGGCTCGGCGCGGACAGGATCGACCAAGCGCTCGGCGGTGGCTTTCCCGAAGCCGGCCTGTCGGAAATCCGGGTCGAGACCGTGCGGGACGGAGGCGCGGGGCTCGGCTTCGCCTTGGCGCTCGCGGTGCGGCTGGGCGCGTCGCCTCGGCGCCCGCTCGTCTGGATCGCGCCCGCCGCGACGCTGACGGATGCCGGCTATCCCTATCGGCCGGGGCTCGTCGCCTTCGGGCTCGACCCCGCCGCGCTGGTGATGGTGCGCGCGCGCCGGCTGGAGGACGCGCTCTGGGCGGCGGAAGAGGCCGCGCGCTCCGGCGCGCCGGCGCTGACGCTTCTGGAGGTGCAGAACAACCCTGCCGCGCTGTCGCTGGAGGGCTCGCGCCGGCTGCACTGGCGCTCGCGCCACGCGGGGCGGCCGGTTCTCGTTCTGCGACAGGGCGGCTCGGCCGAGACCACCGCCGCGCCCTTGCGCCTGCAACTTTCCGCCGCGCCGGCGGGCCGCGTGCCGGGGCTGGAGGCCCATTCCTGCCTCGGCGCGCCCGCCTTTGCCGTAGCGATCGAAAAATCCCGCGATGGCCGTCTTGGCCAATTCCATCTGGAGTGGAACGTCCATGAGCGTCGATTCGTCCAAGCCGAGCGTGCCGCCGCGCTTTCTCGCCCTGTTCTTTCCCCGCCTGCCGACGGACCGGCTGCGACGGCAGAGATTCGGTCGCTCCTGGCGGCTCGAGACGGAGGGAGCCGAAGGGCCGAGCCTCGCCGCCACGCCTCTTGACCCGAGCGCTGGCACGCCCGTCCTGACGCCGCGCTTAGGCGCGGGCAATGGCCATCGCCCGCCGGCCACCATGCCGCCCGCCACGCTGCGCCCCTCGCAGCGCGAGCTCGCGCCCGGCGCCGAGGTGCTGCGCCCGCTCGCCCTTTATGAACGGCAGAACGGCGCGGAGCGGCTCGTGGCGCTCTGCGATCTGGCGGCTCGGCTCGGTCTGCGTCCGGGGCTGGGCGTCGCCGAGGCGCGGGCGCGCTTTCCCGAACTGGAACTGTGCGAGAGCGACCGCGCGGCCGACCGGCATCTTCTGGAAGCCTTGGCGGACGCGGCCGAGCGTTACACACCGCTGGTCGCGCTGGATGGGCGGCAGGGGCTCGTGCTCGACATTTCCGGCTGCGCCCATCTCTTCGGCGGGGAAGGGGGCCTGTGCCGCGAGGTGCACTTGCGTTTTCGCGCGCAAGGCTTCGCGCTCGGCTGGGGCCTCGCCTCGCATCCGGCCCTCGCCTCCGCCCTGGCGCGGCACCGGCCGGGCACCTGTCTGCTGGAGGGAGCCGAGCCGCCCGTCCTGACGGCGCTGCCGATCGCCGCGCTGCGCATCGGGGCGGAGGAGCGCGGGCGTCTCGCCCGGCTCGGCCTCGTCACGGTGGGCGACCTTCTGGCCCTGTCGCGCGCGCAGCTCGCGCGGCGTTTCGGCTCGGGGCTTCTGACACGGCTCGACGCGCTAACCGGCCGCCATCGCCCGCCGATCGAGCCGCGCCGCTTCGTGGCCTCGCTGACGCACGAGCGGCTTCTCTTCGAACCCGTGAGCCTGTCCGACGACATCCTGCGCATTGCGAACCACTTGGCGGGTCATCTCAAGCCCGAGCTGGAAGCGCGGGGGCAAGGCGCGCGGCGGCTGGAGCTCACGCTGTTTCGCGTCGATGGACGGGTGGAGCGGCTTCCCGTGCGCAGCGCCCGCCCCTTGCGCGATCCCCGGCGCATCGAGCGTCTCTTCGCCGAGCGGCTGAAGGGGATCGGCGACGATCTCGATGTCGGCTTCGGCTACGATCTCCTGCGCCTGTCGGTGGTGGAGACGGAGGCGATGGCGGAAGCGCAGACGAGCCTCACGCAAGAGGAGAGCGCGCCCGAAGCCTTGGCCGAACTTCTCGACCGCCTGTCCACGCGGCTCGGCGAAACCGCGCTGTTCTCGCTGGAGCCGGACGAGAGCCACCGGCCCGAGCGCGCCCAGCACCGCGTCCAATGGCTGAGTGCGTCGGACGCGGGCGGCTCGGACACGCCGCTCGCCCCCCGGCCGCTCCGGCTTCTCGTGCCGCCCGAGCCGGTGAGCGCCACGGCCGAGGTGCCGGACGGGCCGATCCGCCAGTTTCGCTGGCGGCGCGCACATTACCGCGTGGAGCGGATCGAGGGGCCGGAGCGCATCGCGCCCGAATGGTGGCGCGAGGATGCCGCGCCGGAGCGCGATTATTTCCGCGTCGAGGACGAGGGCGGCCGGCGCTACTGGATGTTTCGCGAGGGCGCGCGGCCGGACGGCGCGTCCGGCTGGTTCCTGCATGGGCTCTTCGCGTGACATCGGGCTTCCTGCCCCCCGGCCCCGGCTTTTGCGAGATCGGCGCGGCCTCGACCTTTTCCTTTCTGCGCGGCGTCTCGCAGCCGGGCGAGATGGTGGTGGCCGCCCAGGCGCTGGGGCTGGGCGGGCTGGGGCTGGCCGATCGCAACAGCGTCGCCGGCGTGGTGCGCGCCTATGGGCAGGCGCAACTGGTGCAGATGCCCTTTCGCGCCGGAACGCGCCTCGTCTTTCAGGACGAAACGCCCGACCTTTTCGCCTATCCGCGCGACCGCGCCGCCTGGGGGCGGCTTTGCCGGCTTCTGACAACAGGAAACCTGCGCGCGCCCAAAGGTGAATGCCATCTGACCCTGGCCGATCTCGTCGAATGGGGCGAAGGTCTCAGCCTCGCGCTGCTTGCGCCGGAGGAACTCGGTGGCGACGGGCAGGAAGCGCAGGCGGCGGAACGCCGGCTAACTCAGTCCCTCGCGCCGCTCGTCTCGGCCTTTCCCAAGGCCGTGCGCCTCGCGCTCGCCCCGCGCTTCGACGGCGGCGACCGGCGGCGGATCGAGCGCGCCGAGGCGCTGGCGCAACGCTTCAGGGCGCCGCTTCTCGCGACCAATGACGCGCTCTATCATGGCACGGAGCGCCGGCCCCTGAGCGACGTGGTGACCGCCATTCGCGAGCATGTGCCGCTTGCGCAAGCCGGCTTTCGGCTGGCCCGCAACGCCGAGCGACGGCTGAAACACGAGGGCGAGATGCTGCGGCTTTTTCGCGGCCACGAAGAGGCGATCCATGAAGCCAGGCGATTTTTCGAAGAGGTCGAGTTCGACCTCGCCAGCCTCCGATACGACTATCCCGACGAGGCGCTGGGCCTGTCCGTCAGCCCGGCCGAGGAGTTGCGGCGTCTCGCCTATGAAGGCGCGGCCTGGCGCTACCATCCCAAACCCGTTCCGCCCGCGATCTTCGCGCGGATCGAGGATGAGATGAGGCTGATCGAGAAGAAGAAATACGAGCCCTACTTCCTCACCGTCCACCGCATCGTGCAGGCCGCGCGCGATATGAAAATCCTCTGCCAGGGGCGCGGCTCGGCGGCCAACTCGGTGGTCTGCTACTGCATCGGCGTGACGGAGGTTCACCCCGACAAGGCCGGGCTGCTCTTCGACCGCTTCATCTCCGCCGAGCGCGACGAGCCGCCCGATATCGACATCGATTTCGAGCACGAGCGGCGCGACGAGGTGATCCGCTGGATCTACGATTTCTATGGGCGGGACTCGGCCGCGATCGCCGCCACCGTCATCACCTATCGCGCCCGCTCGGCGGCGCGCGAGGTCGGCAAGTGCTTCGGCCTGTCGGAAGACGCCTTGAGCGCCCTGTCGGGCTCGGTTTGGGGCTATTCGGCGAGCGATCTCGGCGCGGCGGAAGCCGAGGCGGCGGGCCTGTCGGCTGGGGATCGCACGACCCGCCATGTGCTCGACTTCGCCCATCAGCTCGCCGGCTTTCCGCGCCACCTGTCGCAGCATGTCGGCGGCTTCGTGCTGACGCGCGGCCGGGTGGACGAGACGGTGCCCGTGCTCAACACTGGCTCCAAGGGGCGCATCATCGTCGAATGGGACAAGGACGATCTCGACACGCTCGGCATTCTCAAGATCGACATTCTGGCGCTCGGCATGCTCTCCTGCCTGCGCCGCGCCTTCGAAATGCTGAACCGGCTCTATCCCGGCGAGGCGACGGGCGACGGGCGGGTGGCCTCGCTCGACACGCTGCCCGTCGAGCCACCCAACGCCCCGGTCTGGCGGATGACGCATCGGGCCGACACGCTCGGCACCTTCCAGATCGAAAGCCGGGCGCAGATGACCATGCTGCCCAAGCTGAGGCCCAACGAGTTCTACGATCTTGTCATCCAGGTCGCCATCGTGCGCCCCGGCCCGATCCAGGGCAACATGGTGCATCCCTATCTGCGGCGGCGCATGGGGCTGGAGAAGCCCGATCTTCCCAGCGACGAACTGAAGGATATTCTCGAGCGCACCTGCGGCGTTCCGCTGTTTCAGGAACAGGCCATGCGCATCGCCATGGTCGCGGCCGGCTTCACGGGGGCCGAGGCGGACAAGCTGCGCCGCGCCATGGCGACCTTCAAGCGCTCAGGGCAGGTGACGCATTTCAAGGAGCGGATGATCTCCGGCATGATCGCCAAGGGATACGAGCCCGATTTCGCCGCGCGCTGCTTCAGCCAGATCGAGGGCTTCGGCGAATACGGCTTTCCCGAAAGCCATGCCGCCTCCTTCGCGCTGCTCGTCTATGCCTCGGCCTATATCAAGTGCCATTTCCCGGATGTCTTCGCCGCTAGCCTTCTCAACTCGCAGCCCATGGGCTTCTACGCCCCGGCGCAGATCGTGCGCGACGCGCGCGAGCACGGGGTGGAGGTGCGTGCCGTCTGCGTCAACCGCTCGCGCTGGGATTCCGCGCTGGAGCCCGGCCGCTTCGACCCGCGCGACATGCACCCGCGCCATCGCGAGATGGCCGGCGCGATCCGCACCCGCCATGCGCTGCGGCTCGGCTTTCGGCAGGTGAAGGGCTTGGGCGACGCGGATATGAAGCGATTGGTCGAGGCGCGCGAACAGGGCGGCCCCTTTCGCTCGCTCCATGATCTGCGCCAGCGCAGCGGCCTGTCCCGCCGCGCCTTGGAGCGGCTGGCCGATGCCGACGCCTTTCAGGACATGGGCCTCAAGCGCCGCGCCGCGCTCTGGGCGGTGCAGGGGCTGGACGAGCCGGTGGAGGACCTGCCGCTCTTCGCGCTGGCCAAGGGGCCGGACCTGCGCCCCGAAGCCCCCGCCGCGCTGCCCGACATGCCGGAGGGCGAGGAGGTGGTGAACGACTATCGCTTCCTGTCGCTATCCTTGAAGGCGCACCCGATCTCCTTCCTGCGCGGGCACCTGAGCGATCTCGGCATCGTCCAGACGGCGGCGTTGGATCAGGTGAAGCCGGGGCGGCGGGTGGATGTGGCGGGACTCGTGCTCATTCGCCAGCGGCCGGGCTCGGCCAAGGGCGTCGTCTTCATCACGGTGGAGGACGAAACGGGCGTCGCCAATATCGTGGTCTGGAAGACCATGTTCGAGCGCTTCCGATCCGTCGTGCTCGGCGCGCGCTTCATCCGCATTTCCGGCCGCATCCAGCGCGATCATGGCGTGCAGCATCTGGTCGCCGAGCGGCTGGAAGACCTCTCGCCGCTTCTCGCTCACCTCTCGAAGGGCGGGCTGGAGCGCACCAACACGCTGCAACCGGCCGACCATGTGCGCAAGCCGTTGAGATATCACGGGAATGAGCGCGCGCTGCAGCGACCCATTCCGGCCGATGTGGTGGAGGCGGCGAGCGCGCTCGGCGCGGTTCTCTCGCGCGCCGACGAGTTCCGCCGCCCGCAGCCCGAAGGCCGCGTCAACCTGCACCGAACCCCGCGCGAGGGCCGCACCATGCCCGATGTGCCCTGGGAGGTGCGATTGGGCGAGCGGCCGGGCGCGGTGGAGGACGATGCGCGGCGCACCCATGCCGTCCTGCCCAAGGGGCGCAACTTTCACTGAGGGCGACGGCGGTCCCGGAGTCTGCGATGCCTCCGGGCAGAAGAGGGAACCCCGGTAATGCCAGACATCTGCGAGCATCATCGCCGCTGCTTGGACGCTCAACCTCGGCGAAGTGAGGCCGTGTCAGGCGTTCCGCGCCAAAATCTCCCGCAGCGCCTCCACCAGCCGCTCGCATTCGGCCGGTGTGCCGACCGTGATGCGCAGGAAATCCGCGATGCGCGGGCGCGCGAAATGACGCACCAGAATGGCCCGCTCGCGCAGCGCCCGCGCGAGGTCGGCGCCCGCCCGCGCCGGGTGCCGAGCGAACAGGAAATTGGCGCGGGACGGCAGAACCCCGAAGCCGAGGCCTCCAAGCGCGACTGAAAGCTCGTCCCGCGCGGCGACCGTCAGCGCCGTGTGATGCTCGAACCAGTCCCGGTCCCGCCAGGCGGCAAGCGCGCCGGCCTGCGCGGTGCGGCCGAGCGGATAGGAGTTGAAACTGTCCTTCAACCGCTCCAGCGCCTCGATCAGCCCACGTTGGCCGAGCGCGAAGCCGACGCGCAGGCCCGCTAGCGAGCGCGACTTGGAAAAGGTCTGCACCACCAGAAGGTTGGGATGGTCCCTGATGAGACCCGCCGCGCTCTCCGCGCCGAAATCCACATAGGCTTCGTCCACCACCACGGGCTGGTCGGGGTGATCCTCCAACAGTTGGCGGATCGCCGTCAGCGGCAGGGCGATGCCGGTCGGCGCATTGGGATTGGGCAGGATGATCGCGCCGCAGGGCCGGCGGTAATCCTCCACCCGCACCCGGAACCCCTCGTCCAGCGCCACGGTCTCGTAAGGAATGCCGAAGAGCCGGGCATAGGTCGGATAGAAGGCATAGGTCAGGTCGGGGAAGAGCAGCGGCCGCTCGTGGTTCAGGAGCCCCTGGAAGACATGGGCCAGAACCTCGTCCGACCCGTTGCCGACGAAGACCTCGCCCGCCGACAGGCCGAAGCTCGCGCCGATCGCCTCGCGCAGCGCCAGCGAGGACGGATCGGGATAGAGCCGCAGATCGTCCGAGGCCGCCGCGCCGATCGCCTCCAGCGCGCGGGGCGAGGGGCCATAAGGGCTCTCGTTGGTGTTCAGCTTCAGAAGATTGGCGACGCGAGGCTGCTCGCCCGGCACATAGGGCTCCAGCGTGTGGACGATCCGGCTCCAGAAACGGCTCATGAAACGACAGCTCCCCGCGTTGCGCGCGCCTTTGATAGACCGGCGAAAGGCGCACTGGCGAGGGGCGAAGCGCTCCCATGTCGGCCGGCTCCGGTGGCCTTTCTTCCCATCCGTTAGCCCTATCCACAACTGCGAGTCGAGCGTTTACGGGTCTGTGATAGAGGTGTGAGATTGTCTCCGGCGGCCCATCCGAGACAGTCCCTTGACCTATCTCCTGCTGAAATACCTGCATGTTGTCGGCGCGACCGTTATTCTGGGGACGGGAACGGGCATCGCCTTTTTCATGCTGATGGCCCACCGCACAAGCGACGCCGCCTTCGTCGCGCGCACGGCCGGCGTGGTGGTGACGGCCGATCTTCTGTTTACCGCCTCCGCCGTGACGCTTCAGCCCATCACCGGCTATCTGCTGATGCGCGAAGCCGGCTATGCCATGAACGAGCCCTGGATTGTCGCCTCGCTGGCGCTCTATGGCGTCGCCGGCCTGTTCTGGCTGCCGGTGGTCTGGATTCAGGCGCGGATGCGCGATCTGGCACAAGAGGCCGTAGCCCGGGCCGAGCCGCTGCCGCCGCGCTATCATAGGCTTTTTCGCATCTGGTTCCTCTTCGGCTTTCCGGGCTTCGGTGCCGTTGCGGCCATCCTCTGGCTCATGATCGCCAAGCCGAGCCTCTGACCGATGACTCCGCTCCCGACCATCGCGATCCTGGGTGCCTCCGGCCTGATTGGCGAGGCGCTGGCGCGTCATTTGCAGGCCGAAGGCTACCCCGTCCTGGCGCTTGCGCGCCGCTTCACGCCCGCCCAGCGCCGCGCCCTGCGACGCCCCATCGAGACGCCGCTCGTGGAAGCGTCCGCCGCCGATCTCTCGCGCCTTCTGGACGCGGAAGGGGCGGAGATCGTCGTGAACTGCATCGGCGTGTTGCAGGACAGCGGCAAGGGCCGGGCGCGGGCGGTGCATCGTGATTTCGCCGCCCGGCTGGTGGAGGCGACGCGAACGCGCCTTCTCGTCCAGATTTCCATTCCCGGCCGCGAGGCGGAGGATCGGACAGGCTTCAGCCTCACCAAGCGCGAGGCCGAGCACCTGATCGCGCAGCAGGCCGTTTCTTTCGCGATCCTGCGCCCCGGCTTCGTCTGGGCTCCCGCAGCCTATGGCGGCAGCGCGCTGATCCGCGCGCTGGCCATGCTGCCCTTCGCCCTGCCGGCGCGCGAGGCCGCAAGCCCCTTTGCTGCGACGGACGTTCGTGACATCGCTCGTACGGTGGCCTTCCTTGCGCATCGCTGGGCCGAGGGCGAGCGAGACTGGTGCGTCACATGGGACGTGATGGAGCGTCGGCCCGGCACAGTGGAAACCGTGGTGGAGGCCGTGCGCCTCCATCTCGGCGGCCCGCCCGCGCGGCTGCGCCTTCCCGGTTTTCTGATGATGGCCGGCGCGCGTTTGGGCGATCTCGCCGCGCGTCTCGGCTGGTCGCCGCCTATCCGCACCACCGCGCTCATGGAAATGCAGCGCGGCGTTTCGGGCGATCCCGGCGCCTGGATGGAGGCGACGGGCCTTCAGCCCGCCTCGCTCCTCGATGCCCTCTCCGGCACGCCTGCCACCGTTCAAGAGCGCTGGTTCGCGCGTCTTTATCTCCTGAAGGCTCTGGTGTTCACCATGCTCGTTCTGTTCTGGCTCGTGTCCGGCCTTGTCGCGCTCACGATCTCCTTCGAAGCGGCCACCGCGATCCTGATCGGGCTCGGCCTGCCGGTGGGCCTTGCCAAGGGCGCGACGGTGCTGACCAGCCTTCTGGACATTCAGATCGGCACGATGATCGCCACCCGTCGCACCGCCCGTCTCGGACTCTGGGCCGCCATCGCCCTGTCGCTGGCCTATGTTCTGGGCGCGATTCTCTTCGACCCCGACCTCTGGCTCGACCCGCTCGGCTCCATGGTCAAGACCCTGCCCGCCATCGTCCTCGCGCTGGTCGCGCTCGCGCTGCTGGACGAGCGGTAGGATTTACGAACCGGAGAGAAGCCGGATCGCTTGGTCCAACTGGTGGTCGACGCCCTCGCGCAACTCACTGCGGGTGAGGGGGATCGGCATGTCGGGTGTGACCCCAACCCCTTCGAAGGCCTGTCCGTCGGCCTTTGTTTCGCGCTTGGTGGACACGCGAAAGCTCATGCCGAACTCGGGGAAGCGTTGAACGAAAGGCTGTCCGGTGGAGCCGAACGTCGCTTCGCCCAGAACCGGACCCCGCGCGCCATCCTGGAAGCGCAGAACGAAATCCTCGCAGGCCGAGGCGCAGCCGCCATCTACCAGAGCCGCCATTTTCCCGACGAAGGCATCCGGCTCGGGCTGGGTCGTGTCTGCTCCCGCGCGCATCATCAGTTGGGGCAGGGAGGCCACCGTCCCGTGGAACGCCTCCTGGGCATCGTTGAGAGCGATGGTCATGGGAGAAACGAAGCTCGTGCCGCGATAGGGCCGGGTCATGATGGCCGCGAGAAGCCGGCTCGGCGTTTGCCCGCCGCCATTGCCGCGAAGATCGAGAAGGATGGCGCGCGCATCCTTTGCCGCCCGGATGGCGGTGATGGCCTCGTCCTCATACCGATGCCCGTCGAAACTGGGAATGCGCAGGATAACGAGCCCGTCGGGGCCGGGGCGGGACGTCACTTCCTTTGACAGCGTAAGTCCGCGCCATGGCGCGTCGGAGGGCGCTGCCCGATCGATAGGAACCTCCCGTCCGTCCTCCAGCGTGAGCGTAAAACTGGAAGGGAAAAGAAAGGGACGGCTCCAGACCACGCGGTCGAGGGTCGCCTGACTCGACTGTCCGATCTCGGCCCGGATCGGCTCCAGCCATTCATCGATCGGGTGTCCGTCCACCGCAATGACGACATCGCCGGAAGAAAGGACGGGAAGGCGCGAACGGAGGATGGTCCAGGCGCCCTCGACCGGGCGGAGGGTGAAGGGCAGCGGGCGTGCCTCCCGTTCCATCACCTCGTCGAAAAAGCCGGTATGGCCATTCTTCAGGCTGGCGAAGAGACGCATGGTCGCCAGCGAGAAATTTCGCCGATCGGGCGCCGTGAGAGCTTCCCTCAGATAGGCGTGATAGCGCGCTTCGAAATCAAAGTCGGCGGGCAGGCCTTCGGCATGAGCGAAATAGGTTCGGATCGCATGATAGGCCGCCGAGGCGATCGCCGCGCGCTCGGCCAAATCCGGATCTCGTACAGGCATGGTCTGGGCAGATGCTGGCTCCACCAGACATTCAAGCGGCTGGCTCATCGCGCAGGCGAGAAAGGCGACAATCGGCAGGACGCGTCGAAACGGCATCGGTGCTCTTTCCGATCCGTCGAATCAACTCGACAGGCCCGCAGCATCGAACGGCCCCTCCGGTCGTCGCGATCAGGTCTATTGCATCGTTCTATGGCGCATCATCTATCACGTGAGCGTGATGCCGCCAAGCGCCTGCCTGCGCATCGCCAAAAGCATCGTGCGCCATAGTTTGTCCCTTCAGGAACAGGGTCCGACGTCTTGAGGGAGACGGCGGCCGGGGGCAGGGCGCGGACGCGCCGGGGGAACGACGCTGAAACGGGCCACTTCATCCACTCGAAGGCAAGGCTGCTGGCGCGACATCGCGCTCCCGCGAAGCGCCAAGCTCCCGCGAAGCGCCAAGCTCCCGCGAAGCGCCGAGCTTCCGCACAGCGCCGAGCTTTGGTGCGGTGCCAAGCCTGCACGAGGCCTCGCGCTTCGGCGCGCGGCGTCGCTTCTGCCGCTTCTTGCCCTCGCTGCCTGCCAAGGGCCGCAATCGACCTTCGCCCCGGCGGGCATGGAAAGCGACCGCGTGCTCGGCCTGTTCTGGGTCATGCTGGCGGGAGCCATCGCCATCTGGCTCTTCGTCATGGGCATTTCGGTCTATGCCACGCGCAGCGAAAGCCGGCCCTTGAGCGACAAGGCCGGCCAACGCTTCATCCTGTGGGGCGGCGTCGCCTTTCCCGTCGTGGTGCTGACGGCGCTTCTTGTCTTCGGCTTGCGCCTCATGCCCGAGTTCCGTGCCCCGGCTGATGGCCCGCGCATCGCCGTCTCGGGCGAGCGCTTCTGGTGGCGCGTTCATTACAACACGCCCGATACGCCGGGCGTCGCCAAGGCGCTGTCGGGCGAGGGCGTGCCGTCCGCCAACGAAATCTGGCTGCCGGTGAACCGGCGCTCCGAGCTGCTTCTGGGCTCGCCCGACGTCATCCACTCGTTCTGGGTGCCGAACATCGCGGGCAAGACGGACACGATCCCTGGCCGCATCAACCGGCTCGTGGTGGAGCCGACCAAGCTCGGCCTCTACAACGGCATCTGCGCCGAGTTCTGCGGCACGGCCCATGCGCAGATGCTGTTTCGCGTGCGCGTCGTCAGCCAGGAGGAGTTCGACGCCAAGGTGGCGGCGGAAGCCGCGCCCACGACGGTTCTCGACCACCCCGGACGGATCGCCTTCGAGCGCAATGGCTGCGGCGCCTGCCATGCCGTGCGCGGCACGGACTCGGCCGGCCTCGTCGGCCCTGATCTCACGCATCTGGCCAGCCGCCAGACGCTCGGGGCCGGCATTCTGGACATGAACCCCGACAATATCATGCGCTTCGTCGCGCTCACCGAACACGAGAAGCCGGGCGTCGAAATGCCGTCCTTTTCCATGCTGCCGCGGGACGAACTCCGGCAGATCGCCGAATGGCTGGGGGCGCTGAAATGAGCATGGCGGCCGAACTCAATGCGATGCGCCGCCCCGAGGACCCGGACCAGGAGGACGAATCCGTCCGCAAGGCCCAGGCCGAGCGTCTGATCGCCGTCTGGGACAGCCCCAAGGGCTGGCGTTACTGGTCCGACGTCAACAACACGACGGTCGGCGTCTGGTACACGGCGACGGCCTTCGCCTTCATGCTGTTCGCCGGCGTGCTCGGCCTGATGATCCGCGTGCAACTGGTCGCGCCCGACACCGACTTCCTGTCGGCGACCATGTACAATCAGGTCTACACGCTGCACGGCACGGTGATGATGTTCCTGTTCGCCGTGCCGATCTTCGAGGCGGTGGCGGTGATCCTCCTGCC
>NZ_BBWM01000034.1:0-154003 GCF_001463805.1 Aureimonas sp. D3
GATCCTCCTGCCGCAAATGCTCGGCGCGCGCGACCTGCCGTTCCCGCGTCTCTCGGCCTTCGGATACTGGTGCTTCCTGATCGGCGGCATCTTCGTCTGCGGCTCGATCTTCTTCGGGCAGGCGCCCGATTCCGGCTGGTTCATGTATCCCCCGCTGACCACGCAGGCGCGCTTCACGCCGGGTTACGGGGCGGATATCTGGCTGCTCGGCCTGTCCTTCATCGAGGTGGCCTCGATCGCGGCGGCGGTGGAACTCATCGTCGGCGCGCTGAAGTGCCGCCCGCCCGGCATGAAGCTGAACCTCATGCCGCTCTACGCCTGGTATGTCCTGGTGGTCGCGGCGATGATCCTCTTCGCCTTTCCGCCGCTGATCGCCGGCGACGTCCTGTTCGAGATGGAACGCCTGTTCGACTGGCCCTTCTTCGATCCGACGCGCGGCGGCGATCCGATGCTCTGGCAGCATCTGTTCTGGATCTTCGGTCATCCGGAGGTCTACATCATCTTCCTGCCGACCATCGCGCTCTTTGCGATGATCATCCCGACCTTCGCGCGCCGCCCCTTGATCGGCTATTCCTGGATCGTGCTCGCGGCGGTCGGCACCGGTTTCCTATCGTTCGGCCTTTGGGTCCACCACATGTTCACGACAGGCCTGCCGGCCATGTCGCTCGGCTTCTTCTCGGCGGCGTCGGAAGCGGTCGCGATCCCGACCGGGGTGCAGATCTTCGTGTTTCTGGCGACATGCCTTGCCGGCCGCGTGATCTTCGCCGTCCCGATGCTCTTCGTGTCCGGCTCGCTCGGCATTTTCGTGCTGGGCGGTCTCACCGGCGTCATGGTCGCGATCGCGCCCTTCGACTGGCAGGTGCACGACACCTATTTCGTCGTGGCCCATCTCCACTACGTCATCATCGGCGGCGTGCTGTTTCCGATCGTGGCGGGCCTCTACTATTATTGGCCGATCGTCTCCTCGCGCAAACTCTCGGACCGCTGGGGCAAGATCGCCTTCTGGCTGATGTTCGTCGGCTTCAATGTCGGCTTCTTCCCGATGCACTATTCCGGCATGATCGGGATGCCGCGCCGCGTCTACACCTATCCGGCCGCGCTCGGGCTCGAACTGCCCAACCTCATATCGACAATCGGCGCCTTCATCTTCGCGGCCGGCTTCCTGATCGTGGTGGCCGACATGCTGCGCCCCCGCAAGGACCCCTATGCGGACCGCAATGTCTGGAACGCCGGCACGCTGGAATGGTCGGGCGAGGTGCCGGACCAGCCCTGGGGCGTGCGCTCCGTGCCGATCATCCGCTCGCGCTACCCGCTCTGGGATCAGCCGGGCTTCGTGGACGATATCGACAAGGGCCGCTTCTATCTGCCCGACGCGCAGGAGGGAAAGCGCGAAACGCTGGTGACGAGCGTGCTCGACGCCGAGCCAATCCAGTGCCTGCGCGTGCCCGGCCCGTCCTTCGTGCCGATGGGCGCGGCGGTCTTCCTGGGCGCCTGCTTCATCGCCGCGACCTTCCACTACTGGACGCTGACCATCGCCTCGCTGGTGATCGCGATCTCCGTGATCATGTTCTGGCTCTGGAAGGCCACCGCCGTCATTCCCGAGAAGGACGAGAAATATGTCGGGCTCGGCCTGACCCTGCCGACCTACATGTCCGGCCCGCATTCGGTCTCCTGGTGGGCCATGTTCATCACCATGATCGGCGACGCCACGGCCTTTCTCAGCCTCGTCTTCGGCTATTATTTCTTCTTCACGATCCACGAGAACTTCCCGCCGCCCGGCGACACCGGGCCGGGCCAGGTCTGGCCGAGCGTCTCGCTGGCGCTCTTCGTGCTTGGCTGGGGCGCGACGCTCCTGTCGCATCGCGTGTTGAAGCGCGGCGGCGCGATGCTCGCGCGCTCTCTGATGGCGCTGGGCCTCGTCGCCTTCCTTGGCGCCGGCGCGGCGCTGCTTTGGGCTCCGCATGTGACAGGGCTTCAGCCGACCGTCCATGTCTATCCCGCGACCGTCTGGATTCTGTGCATCTGGACTGCGATCCATGCCGGCGTCGGCGCGCTGATGCTGGCTTACTGTCTGGCGCGCTCCTTCGCGGGCAAGCTGACAGGGCGCTACGATATCGATCTGTCGAATGTCGCGCTCTACACGCATTTTGCGGCGGCCACCGGCCTCGTGACGGTGCTCACCGTCGGCTGGTTCCCTCTCGTGGCGGGAGGGTAGAGTGACTTTCGAAACCTCGCGGGGTCGGCTGGCGGAGGCTTTTCGCCGCCGGGCATCGTTGCCGATGTCAGCCGATGCCGCCGGCATCGACTGCGGTCGGCGTCTTGCCGACGACCAAAATCCTTCCACTATCCTCCGCCCGGAGGTCTCGAAAGTCACTCTGCGATGTTCGGCCTAAGGCGCGGCACGCGCGACAGTCTCATCACCATGATCGCGACGCCCACGGTCTGGGCGCTGCATTTCCTCCTGTCCTATGTCTGGGTGGCGAGCGCCTGCGCGCCCAACGAGGATGTGTTCAAGTCCATCACCCCGGCGCGGATCGGGGTGGCCATCGCCACCGTTCTGGCACTGGCCTTCTGCTTCTTTGCCGGCTTGCGCGCGTGGCGCGAATGGCGCGCGGAAGGCGGCGAGCCGCCGCATGATCAGCCCACGAAGGCCGACCGCGAGCGGCAGATGGAGATCGCCTCCGTGCTTCTGTCGGGTCTCTCCTTCCTCGCCGTCATCTTCACGGCGCTGCCCGTGCTTCTCGTCGCGGATTGCCGATGAGCTCCCCCGCGCTTCGGCGGCATGGGCCGCTTTGTCTCGCCCTCCTGCTTCTCGCCGTGCTCTGGGTCGGGCCGCTGCCGGCGCGGGCGGAGACCTCCTTTGCCGCGCATATGGTCCTGCATATGGGCGTCGTGGCGCTGGCCGCGCCGCTTCTGGCCTTCTCGCTCGGGCGATCCGGCCTTTTGCCGGCGAGCGCCGGCACGGGGCGCTTCGTCCTGCCCGCCGCGCTTCTCGAATTCCTGCTCATCTGGGGTTGGCACGCCCCGGCGCTGCATGACGCCGCGCGCCAGCATATCGGCCTCTTCGCTCTGGAACAGGGCTCGTTCCTGCTCGCCGGCCTGTTTCTCTGGACGACGGCGCTCGGGAGTCTCGGCAGCCCGCAGACCGGCGCGCGCGCGGCCGGGGCAGCGGGCCTGCTTCTCACCTCCATGCATATGACGCTGCTCGGCGCGCTTCTGCTTCTGGCGCCGCGCCCGCTCTATCGCTGCGGCACGCTCTGCTCGCCGCTGGCGACGCTGACCCCGCTGGAGGACCAACAACTCGGCGGTACCTTGATGCTGCTCGTCGGCGGCGCGGCCTATCTCGCGGGCGGGATCGCTCTGCTTGCCGGCGTTCTAAGAGCTGGGGACGGAACGTCCGGGCAGAGGATGGCCGAGAGATTTTCGTTCGATCACGAGGAGCGAAGCGCAGTCGATGCCGGCGGCATCGGCGAGTATTCGGGACGAAGCGAGCGTCGAAAAGAGCCGACCAGCCGACCCCGCGAGGTTTCGGCCCCAGCTCTCAGCATACCCGAAGCCGAGGCGCGCCCATGAAGCGGACGATCAAGATCACCTGGACCCGCCTTGCTCTTCTGCCGGTTGTGGGCGTTGCCGGCGCGCTTCTCGTCGGCGGCTCCGGCCTCGTGTCGATCGCTGCCTCGTCGGGCCATTTCGCGCCGGTCGAATGGTTCCTCCACTGGACCTTCAACCGCGCCGTCTCGACCCAGTCTCTGCCGATCAAGGTGCCGGACGGCGTCGATCTGAAGGACCCCGTGCTGATCCAGCGCGCGGCCGGCCATTTCGCCAGCGGCTGCGCACCCTGCCACGGCGGGCCGGGGGAGCTTCAGTCGCCGCTCACCTCCTACATGGTGCCGCCGCCGCCCCGGCTCGAAGCGCGCATCGGCGAGTGGAAGGACCGCGAGCTTTACTGGCTTGGCCTCCATGGCATCAAATATTCCGGCATGCCCTCCTGGACCACGCAGACGCGGCCGGACGAAATCTGGTCGCTCGTCGCCTTCCTGCGCGCTCTGCCCGACATGACGCCCGAGACCTATGCCGATCTGGCGCTGGGTGGCGCGGGCGGCGGCATGGGTGGCGCGCCCGTGCCGGCGGCGTTGAAGCCGGCGCTGGCGGGCCTGGGGCAGAGAAGCGTGCCGGCGCTGGCCGATTGCGCGCGCTGCCATGGCTATGACGGGCGCGGCCGCGGCGCGGCCGGCTCCTTCCCCAATATCGCTGGCCAGCCGGAAGCCTATCTCGCGGAAACGCTGATCGCCTACGCCAACGGCACGCGCGAAAGCGGCATCATGACGCCCGCCGCCGGCATCCACGATCAGGCGGTCTTGCGCGAACTCGCCGCCTGGTATGCGAGCCAGGACCCCGGCCCGGCGGCCGGCGGAGACATTCCGCCGCCCTCGGGCGTCACGATCGGATACGAGGGCGCGGCGCGCCTCCCGCGCGGCAGCGTCGGCCCGAATGCGCCGGCGACGGAGCCCGCCGCCACCGGCTCGGCCGCCGAGGTCGACCATGCCGCTGCGCATGGCCCGCCCTACAGCCCCTCGGGCCTTCTGGACCTCGGCCGACGCATCGCGGAGGAAGGCCTGCCCGAGCGCAAGCTCGCCGCCTGCGACACCTGCCATGGCGCGGCGGGGCGCGAGAAGAACCCGCATTACCCGCGTTTGGCCGGCCAGCCGGAATGGTTCATCGCCACCCAGCTCCAACTCTGGAAGGACAAGCATCGGGGCGGCACGCCGTTCAACCATGTGATGATACCGATCGCCACCAACATGACCGAAGAGCAGATCGACGCGCTGGCGCTCTGGTATTCGCGCGCCGCGCCTTGAAGGCGGGTTTGATCGGGAAGAGCGGTCCCGGCGCCTCCGCTCGACGGCCCAACACCCCGCGCCGAACCGCTCGGCAGCGGCGGAGCGCCGGTCTGTCGCTCCGTTTCATGCGGGCTGCGGTGGCGTCGGCGTGGGGCCGGCGTCCGACCCATCCATCGGGATGCCCGCCTCGAAGTGGCCGCGCTGCTCGCCGGATCCTCTAAGGGGGGCAGCCCTTCCCAGCGCGACACCGGGGCGCTAAGCCGGCCTTTCGAACGAGCCGGCGAGCACGTGCCGGCTTTGTGGGGAAAGCCGACATGCCGCTTCATATCGAGACGCCTCTTATCGCCTCCTCGCCTTTGTCGAGGAGGGGGCTCGACGTCCTGTTGAAGCTCGAAGCCCTCCAGCCGCCCGGCTCCTTTAAGATCCGGGGCATCGGCCACGCCTGCGAGCGCCATGCGCAAGCCGGCAAACGGCGCTTCGTCTCCTCCTCCGGCGGCAATGCGGGGCTGGCCGTCGCCTATGCCGGCCGCCGGCTCGGCCTGCCCGTGACGGTCGTCGTGCCGGAAACCACGAGCGCCCGCGCCCGCGCCCTGATCGAGGCCGAGGGTGCGGAACTGCGCGTCCACGGCGCAGCATGGCACGAGGCCAACGCGCTGGCGCTGTCGCTCGTGGACGAGGCGACGGCCTTTCTTCATCCCTTCGACGATCCGCTTCTCTGGGAGGGCCATGCGAGCCTGATCGACGAGGCGATCGGCCAAGGCGCGCGCTTCGACGCCGTGGTTCTCTCGGTCGGCGGCGGCGGGCTTCTCGCCGGCGTGGTGGAAGGGCTGAAGCGCAGAGGATTGAGCACGCCCGTCTTCGCCGTGGAAACGCACGGTGCGGCCTCGCTGGCGCGCTCGGTGGAAGCCGGGCATCGGGTGGAACTTTCCGAGATCGCAACCGTCGCGACCTCGCTCGCCGCCCGGCAGGTCTGCGAGCAGGCGTTCGAGATGACCAAGCGCCACGACATCCGCCCCGTTCTCGTTAGCGACCGCGCGGCGCTGGCGGCCTGCGAGCGCTTTCTGGACGATCACCGCATTCTGGTCGAACCCGCCTGCGGCGCGGCGTTGGCGGCTTTGGATGAGGGCGCGGCCGACCTTTCGAGCTTCCGTTCGGTTCTGGTCCTCGTCTGTGGCGGAGCGGTTGCGACGATCGACACGATCCGCGCCGCCCAAGCCGCGCTCGCGAATACGGCCTGACGCGTTTCTACGGGATGCATGGTTTTCGCCTCGGCCCCTCTCGCCTCGCGGGCATCGGCCGCGCATCATCCCCAGCTGATTCGGGGGAGCGGGCATGAGCATCTTGTTTCTGGGCATCGACGCGGGCGGTACGGCCTGCCGCGCCCGGCTGATCGACGAGAGCGGCGCGCTGTTCGGGGAAGGCGCGGCGGGGCCGGCCTCGGCGCGGCTGGGCGTCGAAGCGGTGTTCGACGCCATCATGTCGGCTGCGCGCGAGGCCTGGCGGGCGGCCGAACTCGGCCCCTTCGCCTTCGGCCGGGTGCGCGCGGCGGCCGGCATTGCCGGCTTTCGTCGCGAGGGCGTGGCGGAGGATTTCGCCCTGCGGCCGCATCCGTTCGAAAGCCTGACCCTCACCGATGACGGCACGATCGCATGTCTCGGCGCCCATGGCGGTGCGGATGGCGGGGTGGTGATCGCCGGCACGGGCTCCATCGCCTATGCGCTGCGGGGCGGAGAGACGCTGCGCTTCGGCGGCTATGGCTTTCCGGCTTCCGACGAGGGCTCGGGGGCGCGTCTCGGCCTCTCCGCCATGGAAGCGGCCTTTCAGGCGCTCGACGGCCGGCTTCAGCCGACGCCGCTGACCGAAGCGCTGCTGGATCGCTTCGGCGCGCGCGCTCCGGCCATGACGCATTGGTGCGACGGCGCGACGCCGACCGACTATGCCGCATTGGCTCCGCTCGTGACGCTCCATGCCGAGCGCGGCGACAAGGTGGCCCAGCTTCTGATGGAGAGCGCGGGCGACGCTTTGGCCGCGCTCGCCGCGACGCTGGAGGCCGCCGGCTGCCCGCGTATCGCGCTGATCGGCGGCCTGTCCACCGCGATCCAGCCCTATCTCCCCCAAGCGCTGGCCCGCCGGCTTGCCGAGCCGATGGGCGATGCCCTGGACGGCGCGCTGGCGCTGGCCGGGCTGCCATTGGCGGGGGCGTCGGCGTAAGGGCGTCAGGCGAAGCTTTTGAGCCGAACGTGGACAATACGTTTCCGTCCATCCCGGTGGAGCGGAGCGCGTGGATGCGACGGGGCATGGGCAAGTCTTCGTGGGACGCGACCCACGCATCGTTCGCCCATCTGGCTCGAAGGGTGTTGCTGCGCTTTGCCGGCTTATCTTGGCGCGACTCAAGCCGGGCACACGTTTCCATGTCGGATAGACGCCCGTCCTTGTCGCTCACATGGTGGCGCGACCCGCCTCGTATCGTGTAACGACAGCGCGAGGGAAATAGCCGTGTCGCACCGGCGCGGCCTTGCATGAGGAAGCGAAGACGATGAAATCACGTGCCGCCGTCGCCTGGGAAGCCGGCAAGCCGCTGACGATCGAGACCGTCGACATTCGTGGTCCGCAGCCGGGCGAAGTGCTGGTGGAGATCATGGCGACGGGCGTCTGCCACACCGACGCCTACACGCTGTCGGGTCTGGATTCCGAAGGCAAGTTCCCCGCCATTCTCGGCCATGAGGGCGCGGGCATCGTGCGCGAGGTCGGCGCGGGCGTCACCTCCGTGAAGCCGGGCGACCATGTGATCCCGCTCTACACGCCCGAATGCCGCAATTGTAAGAGCTGCCTGTCGCAGCGCACCAATCTTTGCACCGCCATCCGCTCGACGCAGGGCCAGGGCGTGATGCCCGACGGCACCTCGCGCTTCCGCTGTGACGAGGCGACCGTCTTCCACTATATGGGCTGCTCGACCTTCTCGAACTTCACCGTTCTGCCCGAGATCGCGGTGGCGAAGGTGCGCGAGGACGCCCCCTTCGACAAGATCTGCTATATCGGCTGCGGCGTGACGACGGGCATCGGCGCCGTGATCTACACGGCCAAGGTCTGGCCGGGCGCCAATGTCGTGGTCTTCGGTCTGGGCGGTATCGGCCTCAACGTGCTTCAGGGCGCGCGCATGGTCGGTGCGGACAAGATCATCGGCGTCGATCTCAACCCCGCCAAGGTCGAGATGGCCCGCAAGTTCGGCATGACCGACTATATCAACCCGAACGAGGTCGGTTACGACAAGGTGGTTCAGGCGATCCTCGATCTGACGGGCGGCGGCGCGGACTTCTCCTTCGATGCAACGGGCAACACGACCGTCATGCGTCAGGCGCTGGAATGCTGCCATCGCGGCTGGGGCGAGTCGATCATCATCGGCGTGGCCGAGGCGGGCAAGGAAATCTCGACCCGTCCGTTCCAGCTCGTCACCGGCCGCGTCTGGAAGGGCACGGCCTTCGGCGGCGCGCGCGGCCGCACCGACGTTCCCAAGATCGTCGACTGGTACATGGACGGCAAGATCAACATCGACGACCTCATCACCCACAAGATGCCGCTGGACGAGATCAACACGGCGTTCGACCTCATGCACGAAGGCAAGTCGATCCGCTCGGTGGTGGTTTACTAAGATCGCTTTTGTCGATGTGGTCGGGCCTGTCCCGATCCTGAGGTCGAGCCCTGCCGCGTCCGCGCGGCGGGGTTTGCGCGTTGGAACCGAGCTTGCCAGGGCGGGGGCTCGGCCCTTAGCATGACAGGGATCGGCGCCTTGCGACGTCCATGATTCTCTTGTCGGCCGTCCGGCCGACGAATGTCCAGACAGGTGCCGGGAATGACGGATGAGGAATGGCGCTGGCGGCGGTTCGATGAACTGACGGTTCGCGAACTCCACGACCTTCTGAAGCTGCGCTGCGATGTGTTCGTGGTGGAGCAGGCCTGCGCCTTTGCCGAAATCGACGGGCAGGACCCGGCGGCCTTCCATCTCCTGCGGCGGGAGGCGGGCTTCTTGGCCGGATGCCTGCGCGTCTTTGCGCCGGAACGGCTTGGCGAGCCGGCGCGCATCGGGCGCATCGCGACCTCGCCGGCGCATCGCGGCACCGGGCTCGGCCATCGCATGATGGGCGAGGCGCTCGATTTTTGTGCCGAGAATTTTGCCGGAGCCGACATCGTTCTGTCGGCGCAAAGCCATCTTCAACTCTTTTATGGCAAGCACGGCTTCCAGCCCGTGTCGGAGACTTATCTCGAAGACGACATTCCCCATGTCGATATGCGACGCCACGCGGGCGCCGCGTTTCATCCCTGATCGCTTCTCGCGCAAGGACCTTTGACCATGCCGCTCGATATCGTTTCCACCGCGAAGGCCCATGGCGGCACGCAGGGCGTGTATCGCCACCATTCGCGGGCGACCGACACGCTGATGACCTTCGCCGTGTTCGTGCCGCCGCAGGCGAGCGAGGGGCGCGTTCCCGTTCTCTGGTATCTCTCGGGCCTCACCTGCTCGCACCAGAACGCCATGGACAAGGCGGAATACCGGCGGCTTGCCGCCGAACTCGGCCTGATGATCGTTCTGCCCGACACCAGCCCGCGCGGGGCCGACGTGCCGGACGAGAAGGACAATTGGCAGTTCGGTTCGGGCGCGGGCTTCTATGTGGACGCGACGCGCGAGCCCTATGCCGAGAACTACCGCATGTACACCTACGTGACGGACGAGCTGCCCGGCTATCTCGCCACGCACTTCCCGGCCGACATGAAGCGCCAAGGCATTTTCGGCCATTCCATGGGCGGGCACGGCGCGCTCACCATCGCGCTGCGCAATCCCGAGACCTATCGCTCGGCCTCGGCCTTCGCGCCGATCGTCCAGCCGACCACGGCCGACTGGTCCAAGCCCGCGCTCGACAAGTATCTGGGCGTCGGCGCCAAGTCGCAGCGCCTCTACGACGCGACGGCGCTGATCGAGGACGGCCACCGCTTCCCGGAATTCTATGTCGATCAGGGCACGGCCGACTCGTTCCTCGACACCGGCCTGCGCCCGCAGCTTCTGGCCAAGGCCTGCGAGCGCGCTGGCATCAAGCTGACCCTCAACATGCGCGAGGGCTACGACCATTCCTACAACTTCATCTCGACCTTCATGGACGATCATCTGCGCTACCACGCGGACCGTCTGAAGGGCTGACGATCGGGTGGGGCGGCGGAGCGATCCGGCCGCCCCCTTTTCATGATGTGGACGGCGGCAGGCGGGATGCCGCAACAGGGGGACAGGACGACATGAGCGAACAACAAGCCGATCTCGGCGTGCTCGGCATGGGCACGATGGGCGCCAATCTGGCGCTGAACTTCGCCGACAATGGCGGATTCACCGTGGCGCTGGGCAACCGCACGGTGGAAAAGGCCTATGGCATCAGGGACAGCAATCCCGCGCTGGCCGAGCGCCTCGTGCCCACCGACTCGATCGAGCATTTCATTTCGACGCTCAAGAGCCCGCGCGTCGTGGTCATCATGGTCAATGCCGGCAAGCCGGTGGATGAGCAGATCGACCTCGTGCTGCCGCATCTCGCCCCCGGCGACATTCTGATCGACGCCGGCAATGCCGATTTCAACGACACGGTGCGCCGCGAGCGCGCGATCAAGGACACCGGCATCCACTTCGTCGGCATGGGCGTCTCGGGCGGCGAAGAGGGCGCGCGCCACGGCCCCTCCATCATGGTGGGCGGGGATCAGGCCGTTTGGCAGCGCCTGAAGCCGCTGCTGGAGCCGATCTCGGCCAAGTTCGACGCCAGCCCCTGCGTGGACTGGCTCGGCACGGATGGCGCGGGCCATTTCGTCAAGACGATCCATAACGGCATCGAATATGCCGACATGCAGATGATCGCCGAGATCTACGGCGTCCTGCGCGACGGCATCGGCCTGTCGGCGGGCGAGATCGGCGACATCTTCTCCGACTGGAACACGCGGGGCCTCCAGTCCTATCTGGTCGAGATCACCGCCGTGACGCTGCGCGAGAAGGACCCCGAGACCGGCAAGCCGCTGGTGGACGTGATCGTGGACGAAGCCGGCCAGAAGGGCACGGGCCGCTGGTCGGTGATCGAGGCGCAGAAGCTTGGCGTCGGCGCGACCACGCTGGAAGCGGCCGTTTCGGCACGCGGCATCTCCTCGCGCCGCGCCGAGCGCGCCGAAGCCGAAAAGCTGTTCGGTGATATCGAAACGGCGCGCGCGGAGTTCCATGGCGACCATGACGGGCTTGCGGAGCTGGAAGCTGCGCTCGAGACCGCCAAGATCATCGCTTATGCGCAGGGCTATGCCGTGATGGCCGAGGCCAGCCGCGAGTTCGGCTGGAACCTGCCGCTCGGTGGCATCGCGCGTATCTGGCGCGCCGGCTGCATCATCCGCTCGCGCTTTCTGGACGACATCACGCAGGCCTACGAGGCGGGCGAGGTCGTCAACCTCCTCCAGTCCCCGCACTTCGCCAGCCGTGTGCGCGAGGGGCAGGCGAGCCTTCGCCGCGTCGTCGCCAAGGCGGCGCTGGCCGGGCTTCCCATTCCGGCGCTCTCGGCCGCGCTCGCCTATTTCGACGATTATCGCCACGCGCGCGGCACCACCAACCTGACGCAGGCGCAGCGCGATCTCTTCGGCGCGCACACGTTCCGCCGGCTCGACCGGGAAGGCGTGTTCCACCACAAGTGGCCGCAGGTCTGATCCGACCTCCCACGATCGTGAAGGGCTCGCGCAAGCGGGCCCTTTTCGTTGGAAAGCCATATGGAAAAAGGCTTTCAGGTCGAGCGCGCGCCAGACAATCGCGTCAACACGGATGAATCACATCGGCGCGAAGCCTGTTGTTGGGCGGCGGGCCGACGCCACTTGGCTGGGTCAGAGCGGCCGAAGAGTCGCTGCCTCCAACTCGTGAGACCCGACCCGATGCGCTCGTCATCCCGCCTTCTCGCCGTGCTTCTCGCTTCCACGCTTCTGGGCGCAGCCCCCGCCCTAGCCCAGGCCGAGGGCTCGCAGGCCGACCGCCTGTCGCATGTGGACGGCAACCTGCCGGACGCCGGCAACGCGCCCGGCCAGCCCGCCGAAACCGCCGAGGCCAACGCGCCGAACCAGAAACCCGCCTTCGAGAACCAGACGCGCGCGCCGCAGCCGGCCGAGCTTGCCAAGGTCACGACCACCACCGTTGTCGAAGACCTGCCGCATCTCTGGGCCATGGAGTTCCTGCCCGACGGCCGGATGCTCGTCACCGCCAAGAAGGGCGAGATGATGGTGCTCTCGGCCGACGGCAAGACCAGGACCACCGTCAGCGGCGTCCCGAAGGTGGAGTCCAGCGGCCAGGGCGGCCTGCTCGACGTCGCGCTCGCGCCGGGTTTCGCGGATGACGGCATGATCTACTTCACCTTCTCCGAGCCGCGCGAGGGCGGGGGCAACGGCACCTCGCTCGCCAGCGCCAAGCTCGTGATGGAAGGCGACCAAGCCAAGCTGGAGGGAATGAAGGTCGTCTTCCAGCAGGTGCCCGCCTATGACGGCGACAAGCATTTCGGCTCGCGCATCGTGTTTGCGCCCGATGGCAAAATCCTGCTCGGCGTCGGCGAACGCTCCGACACGCCGATCCGCGATCAGGCGCAGGATCTGAATTCGGGCCTCGGCAAGGTCTTCCGCGTCAACGCTGACGGTTCGATCCCCGAGGACAATCCTTTCGTGAAGCGCGAGGGCGCGCAAGGCGCGATCTGGAGCTATGGCCACCGCAACATCCAGTCCGCCGCGCTCGATGCGGACGGGCGGCTCTGGACGGTGGAGCACGGCGCGCGCGGCGGCGACGAGCTGAACCGCCCGGAAGCGGGCAAGAACTACGGCTGGCCCGTCATCACCTATGGCATCGACTATGGCGGCGGCCCGATCGGCGAGGGCAAGACGGCGATGGAGGGCATGGAGCAGCCCGCCTATTATTGGGACCCGGTGATCGGCCCATCGGGAATGACACTCTATCGCGGCGAGGAATTCCCGGCCTGGCAGAACGCCTTCATCATGGGCGGCCTCGTCACGCAGGGTCTGGTGATCGTCCATCTCGACGGCGACCGGGTGAAGAGCGAGGAGCGCGTGCCGCTCGAAGCGCGCATCCGCGACGTGAAGGTCGGCCCGGACGGCGCGGTCTATGCGCTGACCGAGCGCCGGCAGGGCGAGGGCTCGTCCACCATCCTGCGCGTGGCGGCGGTGGACTGAGCGGCGTTCTCTCTTTTCATGAATCATGAAGAAGCCGGCTCGAAAGGGCCGGCTTTTGAACTCAGAGTGGAAACGCCATTGGATCGCCCGACTGGGGATGCGGCATCACGGCCATGTCGAGCCCGTAGATGCGCTTGAGAGGCTCGGACGAGACCACCTCGCGCGGCCGCCCGCGCGCCACGACCCGCCCGCCTTTCAGCGCCAGAATCTCGTCGCAGAAGCGCGCGGCCATATTGACCTCGTGCAGGACGGCGACGACCCCGACGCCCTTCTCGTGGCTGAGCCGGCGAACAAGATCCAGAATCTCGATCTGATGGGCCACATCAAGGGCGGAGATCGGCTCGTCCAGAAGAAGGCAGCGCGCATCCTGCGCCACCAGCATGGCGAGCCAGACGCGCTGGCGCTCGCCCCCCGACAGCGCGTCCACCGCCTGATCGCCCATCGTCTCCGTATCCGTCAGCGCCAAGGCCTCGGCCACCTTTTGCCGGTCGGCCGCGCTGAAGCGTCCGAACGGCCCGTGCCAGGGATAGCGGCCGAGGGCGACGAGTTCGCGCACGCTCATGCCCGGTGCGGCGGGCGTCGATTGGGGGAGATAGGCGATGGCGCGGGCGAAATCGCGCGAACCCCATTGGCTTATATCCCGGCCGGCGAAGGCGAGGCGACCGGCGCTCGGGCTTTCCTGCCGGGCGAGGAGTTTCAGAAGCGTCGACTTGCCCGAGCCATTGTGCCCGACCAGCCCGACGACGCGGCCTGCGGGCAGGTCCAGCGTCACGTCATAGAGGAGCCGGCGGCCCGGCACGTCGAAGGAGACGCCATCCAGCGAGAAGCCATCAGGCTCAGGTGAGGCGGCTGCGGCGCGCGCGGGCGCGGGCGTGTCGAGCATGGCGGACCTCATGCGGAGCGGCGGTTGAGAAGTAGCATCAGGGCCGGCGCGCCGATCAGCGCGGCGACGATGCCGGTCGGCATCTGCCAGGGATAGGCGAGGGTGCGGCCGAGCCAGTCGGCCATGACGAGAAGCAGCGCACCCGACAGGGCGGAGGCGAGAAGCGCGGGCGCGGCGCGGTGCAGCCCCAGAAGCCGCGCGGCATGAGGGGCCATCAGCCCGACAAAGGTAAGCGGGCCGACCAGCGGCGTGGCGGCGGCTGTCAGACCGGCGGCCAAGAGGAAGAGATACAGCCGCGCACGGGCGAGCGGTAGGCCGAGCGAAGCCGCGCCGGCGGGGCCGAGCGGGAGGAGGCCGAGCGGGCGCGCGGCCATAAGCGTCAGCGCCGTGAAGAGGACCGCGCCGCCGGCCGCCCAGAGCGATGTGGCGGCGTCGAGCCCGCTGGTGGAGCCCGCCATCCAGGCAAAGAGCATCAGCGCGCGCGGGTCACCCGTCGCCGAAAGAAGCCCGACCACGGCGTCGAGCAGCGCGTTCAGCGCGATGCCGGCGAGCAGAACCCGCTCGGGCTGGAAGCCGGAGCGACGGCCGAGCGCCAGGATCGCGAGGATCACGGCGAGGCTGCCGAGCACCGCCATCAGACCGATCAGCGAGGCATGGGGCGTCGCCGCCAAAAACAGCGAAAGCGCGGCGGCAAAGGCCGCGCCGGCGCTGATGCCCAGCACTTCCGGGCTCGCCATCTCGTTGCCGGTGAGGCGCTGAAGAATGAAGCCGGCAAAGCCCAACATGCAGCCCGCCGCCGCCGCGCCGAGCATCCGAGGCCAGCGCCAGGGCAGGATTTCGGCGAACTCGGCCGGCGCGAGCCAATGCCAGCCGCCCGTCAGCCCGTCGCGGCCGAAGAAGAGGGCGAACACCAGAAGCGCGAGCGAAAACCCGAGGATCAGCGCGTTGCGTGAGCATGGCGACAGCGCCCGGCCTTGGCTCGCCCTGATGGCCCCAAGCGGCGGGCGCTCGGCTTTGGGCAGGCGCGGCAGAAGCAGAAGCAGGAGCGGCGAGCCGAGAAGCGCGGTCACGGCCCCGGTCGGCAGGAAGGTTTCGAGCGGCCCGGCCAGAAGCTGCACGCCGCTATCGGCCAGAAACAGAAGCAGCGCGCCGATCAGCGTCGCTCCGAGAAGCCGGCTCTTGAGGTTCCGCGCGCCGGCGAGGCGCGACAGGATGGGCGCGACGAGACCGATGAAGCCGATGACGCCGACCGTGCTCACCACTATGCTCGACATCACGACCGCGAGCCCCACCGCCAGCGCGCGCAGGCGGCCGGCATCGAGCCCGCGCGCCCGCGCGCTCGCATCGTCGAGATCGAGCAGCGCCAGGGGCCGCAGGATCAGGAGCACGAAGGGCAGAAGCACCAGCAACCGCAAGGCCAGTTGCTGCACCGGCTGCCAGCTTTGCTGGCTGAGCGAACCCGCGCCCCAGATGAAGAGCGAGGCGAGATAGCGCTCGTTGAGAAGCGTCAGCAGGGCCGACAGCGCGCCGGCGTAAAGGCCGACCACGAGCCCAGCGAGGATCAGCGTGACGGCGGCAAAGCCGCGCCGACGCACGAGGGCGAAGACGAGAAGGGTCGAAAGCGCCGAGCCACCGAGCGCCACGAGATCGCGCCCCAAGCCGAGCAGCCCCGGCGCCCAGAGCGTCGCGACCGCAAGCGCCAGCCGCGCGCCGGCATCGATGCCGAGCGTCGTGGGCGAGGCCAGCGGGTTGCGCAGCGCCTGTTGCAGGAGCGCGCCGGAGGCCCCGAGTGCCGCACCGCACACAAGCGCCATCGCCGCGCGCGGCAGCGTCGCGTAGAGGAACACCATGCGCGCCGGATCGTAGCCGGCTTCAAGCCCGCCACCCTGCCAGAGATGAGCGAGCGGCGGCCCGAGCAACGCCGCCGCCGCAACGAAGCTGAGCGCCAGGAGCGGCAGCACGAGAGGGGCCGCGCCGAGACGGGGGCGCAGGCGCGGGGCGGCGCGGGCCAGCGACGAGCCGCTCACGCCGGGCGCTCCGGCGGCAGTTGCTCCAGAAGGCGGGCAAAGCGCAGCGCCGAGGGCAGGGTGCCGAACATCAGCGAAGCCGGCATGGTGGCGACGCGCCCGGCGCGCACGAAGGGAAGTTCCGTCCAGAGCGGCGAGCGGGCGAGAGCCGGCCAGACATCGGGCGGCACGGGCTCGATGGCGACACACTCGGCCTCGCCGGCCTTCACCAGCTCCTCGACGCCGACCGTCGCGAAGCCCCAGCTGTTGACCTCGCCCGTCCAGGCATTGGCGAGGCCGAGCTTTGCCAGCGTGTTGCCGTAAAGGCCGGCCTCACCGTAAACGCGCACGTGTCTCGGCTCCAGAAAGGACACGAAAAGCATGGGCCTTGGGTGCCGGGGGCGCAGCCTCGCACCGAGCGCGGCGATCTCGGCGTCGAAATCCGCGATGGCTTTCTCGGCCTCGGCCTCGCGCCCGGTCAGGCGACCCAGCTCGCGCGTCACCTCGGCGGAGCGTGCCAGCGGGGCGTAGCCATCCGCACCGCCATGGATCGTCAGCTGCCGGACGGGCGCGATGCGCCGCAGCGTCGGCTCGGCCATGGCGACATAGTTCGTTGTCAGGATGAGGTCGGGCTGGAGCGCCGCCAGCCGCTCGAAATTGGGCTCCACCGATGCGCCGAGATCGGCGACACCGGGCGGCAAAGCGGGCTCCACCACCCAGATTTTCCAGTCCGCCGCCGACATGACGGCGATCGGCGCGATGCCGATCAGCATCAGGGCCTCGGCCAGTCCGTAATCGATCACCGCAATGCGCTGGGGAAAGGTCTGCGCCTGCGCCCCGGCAGGCCAAGCTGCAAGACTCGCGCCCGCGAGGCAGAACCGGCCGAAGCTCCGGCGCGTGAGCGCGTTGCGGCTCATTCGATAATCCTGACTTTTTATTTCATGTTTCTCCTAGCGGCGGCGGCGGATGCGTTCAAGAGCGCTGTCACGCGCCTCGCGCTCGGCATCGGGCCAGCGAACGAAAAAAGGGCCGTGATGCGGCCCTTTCGTCTGGTCTTCAGGGAGGACATGTTAGGCGCTGAGGCGCTCCCACTCGTCCGCGTTGTCCTGCCGGGCAGCGGGGCTGCGAGGCGGCTGCGGGCGCAGCGTCGTCACCTCGGCCGAGCGGGGCGCGGGAATGGACGCCTTCGGGGCTGCGGCCTCGGGAGCGGACGCGGCCAGCTGGAAGAAGCTGGAGCGCTCGTTGAGGCCGACGGCTTCCGCCTGGAGTTGCGCTGCGGTGGCGGACATGCTGCCGGCGGCGGCTGCATTCACCTGCGTCACCTGTTCGAGCTGCTGGATCGCCTGATTGATCTGCTGCGCGCCGAGATTCTGCTCGTTGCAGGCGGCCGAAATCTCGCTGACCAGTTCGGCCGTGCGGTGAATGCCGGGCACGAGATCGCGCAGGAGATCGCCCGCTTCCTGCGAGGTCGCGAGCGAGGTGCCGGACAGGTCGGCGATTTCGCCCGATGTGCGCTGGGCGCGCTCGGCGAGCTTGCGCACTTCCGAGGCGACCACCGCGAAGCCCTTGCCATGCTGGCCGGCTCGCGCCGCCTCGATGGCCGCGTTCAGCGCCAGAAGATCGGTCTGGCGGGCGATCTCGCCGACCTCGGCGATCTTGCCGGCGATCTCGCGCATGGCCACCAGCGAGTTGGCCACGGCCTTTTCGCTGCGCTCGGCGTGATGGCTGGTTTCCATGGCGACCTTCTCCGTCAGGCGGGCATTGTCGGCCGTCTGGCGGATGGTCGCGCTCATCTCTTCCATCGCGGCGGAGGCCTGCTCGGTCGCGGCGGCCTGTTCACTCGCGCCCTGGCTCAGCTGCTCCGCCGTACTGGCGGAGAGGTGCGAGCCGCCGGCCACATGCTCCGCCGACTGGCGAACGCCTGTCACGATGCCGCGCAGTTGGGTGACCATATCGTTCATGGCACGTTGCAGCGTGGTGATCTCGTCGCTTCCGCGCGTTTCAAGTGTCTGCGTCAGATCGCCCTCGCCGATGGCGCGCGCGAAACTCGCCGAGCGCGACAGGGCGCGGGAGATCGAAATCGCGATCCAGAGTGCGGCAAGGGTTCCGATCATCATCGCGCCCGCCACGATGGCGACCAGCGTCAGGCGCGTCGTCTCGTAATTGCTGCGCGAGTGCTCGACATAGGTCTGGCTGATTTCCTGCGCGCGGCTCACCAGTTTGGCGACCTCGGCGGACACGGCCTTGGCCTTGGGAATGGCGGAGCCGTTCAGATATTCGAACATGGCTGCGTCGGTACGGTTCACGCCATCCTGCGTGATGGCGCGCCCGGTGGCGAACAGCGAATCGGCGCTGGCCTTCACACGCGACAGGGCATCAGGCGCGACAGTGGGCAACGTACGCAGCGCGGCAAGGCCGGAGGCGAAAGCGGTCTCGGCCGAGGCGAGATCGCGGGCGGCTTGCTCACGCAAACCAACATCGGTGCTGGCAAAAGTGGAGACGAGCGCCAGACGCGCGGCCCCGGCGGCTTGTACCAGTTGCAGGGGAATGGGGCTCGCGGGATAGCGCGTGCCGAGCTCGCGGAGCTGCGTGTTCAGCGCGTTGAAGTCGTCGGCCGTGCGGGCCAGACTGGTCGCGACCGGCGCCTTGTCCTGTGCCTTGATCAGCGCCAGAGACTTGTCGATGATCTCGCGGTAGGACTGGATAAGGCCAGGCAGATCGGCGACTTCGCTCTTTCGCGCTTCGGGGATGGCGGCCATAAACTGCTGGAGATCGGCGTCGATGGACTGCCAGATCCGCGCGAAGTCCTTTTGGATGGCGTCCTGGCTCTTGGCATCCTGATAGACGATAAGGGCCAGAAGCTGGCGACGTGTCGCCATCACGTCCGTGTCGAGAGCCTTGATCTGGCGGAGTTGCTCCAGCGGCTGCGCCGCGAAGGTCTCCATGCTCTTGTAGCTGTGGGACAGGCTGGATACGCCCGCATAGCCGGCGACCCCTGTCAGAAGCAAAAGACTCCCGAAGGAGGCGAGAAGTTTCGTCTTGATGGTCACGCGCATGATCAACCTGCCTCGTTGCATGGGATGCCGCCGCGACCAGGGACGCCACACGCCTCCCGCTCCCTGTCGCAACGTCGCCGCCGACTCGCCAAAGCCTTGATTCGCTAGGGCTCGCCGAGGCGGAAGGGGGCTCCCTTCTTCTGGATGCAGGGATACTGGTGAGCCGTTTAAGGAGTTTGTCCGGCGAAACCTCAAATGCACCGGATCAGGTCAAGCGCAGGGGAGCCATGCGATATTGCAAGGGCTGGGCAGGTGTTTCAGCGCGTCGCCACTGACGCGTCCGGTTCGGACGCCGTGTCCAGGAGAACCACCACGGAGAGACCGGGGGACAGTTCGTTCATCCGCGGCTGGCCGGGGTCGATGCGGATGCGCACCGGCACGCGCTGGGCGACCTTGGTGAAATTGCCCGTCGCGTTGTCGGGGCGCAGCACGGCGAATTCCGAGCCTGTCGCGGGCGCGAAACGCTCGATATGGCCGCTCATTTCCTGACCGCCGAACGCATCCACCAGGAAGCGCACGGGCTGGCCGACCTGCATTCCGGGAAGCTGGGTTTCCTTGAAATTCGCCACGATCCAGATCGCGTCCGGCACGACGCTGGTAAGCTGTGTTCCGGCCTGCACATATTGGCCGACCTTGACGCCGACTTCGCCGAGCTGGCCGGCCTTGGGCGCGAGAATGCGCGTGTTGGCAAGATCGATCTCGGCGAGCTTCACGGCGGCCTCGGCATTGTCCACCGCCGCTTCCAGCGTCTGGCGGTTGACGATCACGGTTTGAAGATCCTGCCGGGCGACTTCGAGCTGCGCCTTGGCCTGATCGAGCGCGGCGGCGGCCTGGTTGTTCTGGCGCGTCGCGACATCGAGATCGCTGCCCGGCACATAGCCTTGGCGGGCCAGGGGCTGGACGCGGGCGAGACTGGCGCTGGCGGTCTCGGCCGCCGATTGCGCGCTCTTCACCGCCGCCTCGTTGGCCGCGATCTTGGCCAGACTCGACTGGCGCTGCTGCTGCGAATTGGCGAGCGCGGCCTTCTGGCCCGCAAGACCCGCGCGCGCCTGCGCCAGACGCTGATTGAAGATGCGATCGTCGATCCGCGCGATGAGCTGGCCCGCCTCCACCGTCTCATAGTCCTGCACCGGAACTTCGGCGACGATGCCGGCGAGCTGGGGCGCGATCACCGTCACCTGACCCCGGACATAGGCGTCGTTGGTGCGCTCCACGCTGGAGGCGAAGGGCGGCAGGCGCCAGGCATAGAGCGCCAGAAGAACGCCGGCGAGGCCGACGAGAAGAGCGACATAGGTGCCGAGAGAGCGAAAGATGCGCATGGGAAACGGGTCCGGGCGAAAGATCAGGCGGAGGCCGGCGCGGGCGCAAGACGGGCGCGCAGTCCGTTGAAGGCCAGATGAAGAAGAAGAAAGGCAAGGCCCATGGCTGCGAGCACCGCCGTCATGAGGAACGCATCGTTATAGGCAAGGATATTGGCCTCGCGCGTCGCTTGGCTGCCGAGCAGCGCCAGCCCTTCGGCCTGCCGCAGCACGGGGTCGGCGATGGTCGCGCGGTAGCTGTTGCCGAGCACCGCGATGCGCGCGGCCACGATCGGATCGGCCAGCGTGATGTTTTCCGCGATCTGGCTGGAATGGAACTTCTCGCGGATCGTGACGAAGGTGCGAAACAGCGAGGAGCCGATCGCCCCGCCGAGCGCCTGCGTCGTCAGGAAGATGATCAGGAAGGAGAGGATGTAGTTCATCCCCTTCTTCATGGCCGAGGCGAAGCCCTGCGCCATGGCGGGCGGCAGAAACAGAACGCCTGCCGCCGAAATGAGGCCTTGGCTCAGATACATCTGCTCGGGCCGGGTCAGCGAGGTCGCTCGGGCGTCCATGAGCGCGCCGGTGATCAGGAAAAGCAGCGCGACGATATGGATGTAAGGCGCGCGGCCGGGTTTTAGGATGGAAGCGCAGACGAGGCCCGCCGTGACGCCCGAGCCGAGCATCACGAGATAGAGAACCACCATCTGCTCGTTGCGCAGGCCGATCACCTGGAAGAAGCCCGACGCGCCGCTCGTCTGCTCCGACAGAAGCAGGCGAAATAGAAGGATGACGCCGGCAAAGTGCAGCACCTCCTTGGAGGTGATCCAGCGCAGGTCCACCAGCGGATTGGTGCGGTTCAGCTCAATCACCGCCGCGACAGTGAGGCTCAGCGCGCCGGCGGCCAGCGCCCAGCCGATCCAAGGCGCTTCGAACCACCAGTCGAAGGGGCCGAGCGTCATGCCGATGGCGATGCAACCGAGCCCCAGAGCGATGAAGACATAGGACACGATGTCGAGCGTCTCGATCACCGGCGTCTTGGGTGGCGAGTTGAGCGGCAGGAGACGGATGGCACAGAAGCTCATCAACGCCATCGCCGTTTCCAGCATGAAGAGCCCGTTCCAGTCGTCGATATCGAGCAGCGAGGGCGAGATGAGGCGCGCCAGGGTGGGGGCGATGGCGGTGTTGGTGAGGGCCAGACTCATGCCGATGGAGAGCTTCTTTTCGGGGGGGAAGCTTTCCAGCATGTAGAGAAAGGCGAGCGAGGACATGGGCGAGGCGGCCGCGCCCGCGAAGAAGCGGACCACCAGCGCCGACTGAAGATCGTCCACGAAAAGATGCAGCAGCGTCACCGTGACGAAGCCGGCGATCGCCCATTCGGCGAAGTTGCGCAGGCCGAACTGCGCGCGCAGCTTGGTCAGAAGCAGCGTCAAGCTGACATTGGGGGCCAGATAGGCCGCGCTCAGCCAGACGGTTTCGTTCACGGTCGCGCCGAGCGGACCCTGAAGCTGGTAGAGATTGGCGGTGATGAGGTTGAGGCCGAGACCTTGCGTGGCCGCGATCAGTGTCGAGGCCAGCATATAGAGCGCCATCATGGCGGGCGGCTTGCGCACATAGGGCGCGGGCGCGGGCATGGGCGCGCCGCGCCGGCGCGGCGGAGCCGCCGGGCCGCTGTCGGGTCTGGTGTCGGACGGGGCCGGGCCGCCGATCGAGGCGGTCGGCTTCGTCGGCTCGACGTCCGGTTCGTTGTCGCGAAGGGTTGCGCTATCCGCCATGGGTCCGATCCCGTTCGATGGCGTCCGACACCAGATTCAGAACCTTCAGGGCCGTCTGCATGTCGGCCTCTGGCACGTGGCGCAGGATGAGATCGCGCAGCTCATGCGAGATGCCGGAAACGACGGCGGCGGTTTCCGCGCCATGCGCGGTCAGCTCAATGCGCTTCAGACGCCGGTCTCCCGGCACTGGTGTGCGCCGCACGAGGCCTTGCTGCTCCATCCCGTCGAGAAGGCGCACGACGGTGGGCCCTTCCAGTTCCAGATCCTCGGCGAGTTCCCGCTGTGTCATCGGCTGGCGGCTGAGCGCGGCGAGCGCGCGGGCGCGGGGATAGGTGAGCCCACGCGCCACGACCCGCGCGTTGAAGCGCGTGCGCAGCTTGCGCGCCGTCTTGACCAGCGTTTCCGCAAAGACGGCCTTCAGGTCGGCGGGCGCGAGTTGGGGATCAGCCTGTTCCATGTCCCTCATATAGATAGGGGGCTCTTAATAAGCTATATATTATTTACGAAAAGCATCGGAATCGATCGGCGGGACGGCATGGTCCGGGCGATTGACGACACGTCGCCCGAGCCGGCACAAAGGTCGCAGCCCCCGCGAGCGGTTGGTTCAATCGCCCGATAAAACGCCGACGATCGAAGGAAAGCGCCCGATGTCCGATCTCGCTCCCACGCCCGGTCCCCGCGTCTCGATTCGCTACTGCACCCAGTGCCAGTGGCTCCTGCGCGCCGCCTGGCTGGCGCAGGAGCTTCTCTCCACGTTCGGGCCCGACCTCGGCGAGGTGGCGCTGGTGCCGGGCACCGGCGGCGTGTTCGAGATTCATTGCGACGGGCAACAGGTCTGGGAGCGCAAGGCCGATGGCGGCTTTCCCGAGGCGAAGGTGTTGAAGCAAAGGGTACGCGACGTCATCGACCCCGAGCGAAGCCTCGGCCATAGCGACCGCTGAACGCGCCGAGTCCGTCTTTGAAACAAGAAAGGCCGTGCTCCCGCTGGCGGAAGCACGGCCCCTGATGGTCAGAAGACGAGGGCTGCCGCGCCGGGCTCAGCGCTCGACATAGGCGACCACGCGGCGGTCGGCCTTGGAGACGATCACCGGACGATCGTTGGTGTAGAAATAGACATAGTCCGGGTTGGACGGCACGGGCGTCAGCGTCACGGTTTCGGGCACCACATAGCCCGTCTTCACGTCGCCCTGCACGACGACCGGGTTGACCGGATTGGCGACGACATATTGCTGCACGTCGTCCGGGGCCGAGGCCGCGCCGCCGATCACCGTGCCCGCGACGCCGCCGACGACGGCCCCGATCGGGCCACCCACCAGCGCGCCCGCGACGGCTCCAGCGCCTGTGCCGGCCAGTGTGCCCGCCGCGCGCTCGCCATCGCTCTTGGGCTCGGTCGTCGTGACCACCGTGGTCTGAGCCAGAGCGGGGCCGGCGAGCAGCGCCAGCGCGGCGGAAGCGAGAATGATCTTACGCATGATATGGTATCCTTAAAGGTCCCTCGGCGGCCACAATGGCGGGACAGCCTGTTCCGTTCCCGCTGCCCCGCAGCAAAAGATGCTGCCGGGCGCAAAAGATGCGGATGGGAGAAGGATCAGCGATCCTCGGCCACCGCGATACGCACCTTGTCGGGATAGAAGGCGAGGTGGCCGGCGATGGCGCGGGCCGCTTCCTTGGGCTGCTCGTAGCTCCAGACGGCGTTCTGTGCGGCATAGCCCTCGGCCGAGATCGACCAGTAGCGCGCCTCGCCCTTGTGCGGGCAGGTCGTGGTCCGGTCGCTGTCCTGGAAGAAGGCCATCTCCACATCCTCGCGCGGAATGTAATAGACGGGCTCGCGCGAGCCTTCGATCAGCTTCAGCGCCCGCTTGGTGCTGCCGATCACCGCGTCGTGGAACAGAATCTGCACGGCGCGCGGCTCGGGTTCGATGCGGATGGCCGGGGTCTGGGACATGGCGGGGTCTCCCTTGAAAGAGGTCGATCGGTTGTTTCCTGAACGAAAATAAGCGGGCGTCATGGCGTCGGGTTCCCTGTGGGTGACGCCCGATCGATGCTCCCCCGATTGACAAGCGGCGGCCGGACCTGTTCGGTGCGCCCGCTCGCCGGAGGAGACGGATGCCGCCACGATCCATGCCGAACACCTCTCGCGATCATCTCGCCCGTCGCCTCGGCGCGGTGGCGGAGGGAGACCGCGAAGCGCTGCGCGACGTCTATGATCTGACCTCCGCGAAGCTTTTCGGCGTGTGCCTGCGTATCTTGAACGACAGGGTCGAGGCGGAAGACGTTCTCCAGGACGTCTATGTCACGGTCTGGCATAAGGCAGGGCGCTTCGACGCGGAGCGGGCCAGCCCGATCACCTGGCTGGCGACGATCGCGCGCAACCGCGCCATCGACCGGCTGCGGGCGCTCGGGCCGGCGCGTGCCGTGGCGAGCGATCTGGACGCGGCCGAGGCCGTGGCCGACGAGACGCCCGACGCGCTGGCTCAGCTGGAAGCGTCGGACGAGGCGGCGCGGCTGAAGAGCTGCCTCGAAGAGCTGGAAGGGCGCGCCCGATCAGCCATTCTGGGCGCCTTTTTCGGAGGGCGCACCTATGACGATTTGGCTTGCGAAGCGGGCGTTCCGCTCGGCACGATGAAGAGCACGATCAGGCGCGGCCTGATCCGATTGAAAGGATGTTTGGGCGAATGAAGGACGGCGAGGCCGATCGCGGCGGCGAGGACGGTGGAGAGAACTGGCTGGCGGCGGAATACGCGCTCGGCGTTCTGCCCGCGCCCGATCGCCTGCGCGCCGAGCGTCTCGCCCGGCAGAACCTGAGCTTCGCCGCCGAGGTGGAAGGCTGGGAACGCCGGCTCGCGCCGCTGGGCGAGGCGATCCGCCCGCAAACGCCGCCCGCTGCGCTTTGGGCCGCGATCGAGCGCGAATTGCCCGCGCCCCGCCCCGTGCCCCGGCCCGTTCCGCAGCCGACCCCCGGCGCCCGCGTGGAGCGCCTGGTCGCGCCCGTCTGGCGCTGGTTCGCGCTCGGCTCCACCGGGCTTCTGGCGGCGAGCCTTGCGGCCATCACGCTGCTCGTCACCGCGCCCGCGCCCATGCCCGCCATGATGGCCTCCGTCGCGTCCGCTGACGGCGCGTCGCTGGTCACGGCCGTGTTCGATCCGGCCAGTGGCCACGCCATGCTCATGCCCGCCGACATGACCATGCCCGAGGGGCGCGTGCCCGAACTCTGGCTGATTCCAGACGGGAAGCCGCCGATCTCGCTCGGCCTTCTCCAGCCCGGCCGGTCCCTGCGCATCGAGTTGCCCCGCAGCGATATGTCGGAAGGCATGATGAAGCGCGGCGGAGTCACGCTCGCCATCTCGGCCGAGCCCGAGGGCGGCTCGCCGACGGGCCAGCCGACCGGCCCGGTCATGGGCACGGGTGCGCTGCGCTCGGTCTGAGAGACTGTTTCGGAAGTCCGCCGGGTCGGCCCGGCGGTGCTTTTCGCTCAAGCCTTCGTTGTCGTTGTCGATGTCAGCCGATGCCGGCCATGGACGAGCACCGGCAACGATGCCCGGCGGCAAGACCGGGTGGACCAACCCGAAGGGGTCTGTCTCGAGCTCCAAGTCGGCGCACGCCCTTTAGACCCAACGATAAGCCGGCTGAACGCAGCCGGTTTGTTGGCAGGTGCCCGATGTCGGAAGACCGGCCCATCGTTCCAAAAAAAGCCGTCACGAAAAAAACTTCTCCGCCCCTGCATCCGCCGCACCGTCTCGCCTCGTAGCTCTGCCCGACCCCGCCGGAACAAGGCGGGACGCTTCAGGGGAGACTATCCATGATCCGCAAGTCCTTCGCCGTCCTGCTCGTCGCCGCTTCGCTGGGCGTGTCGGGCGCAGCCCTCGCACAGTCGCCCGTCATGGTCGGCGGCGCGCCGATGTATGCCAACAAGACGATCGCCCAGAACGCGCCCGAAGCGCCGAACCTCACGACACTGGTCGCCGCCGTAAAGGCTGCCGGTCTCGTCGACACGCTCGCGTCCAAGGGTCCGTTCACCGTCTTCGCGCCCACCAACGACGCCTTCGGCAAGCTGCCCAAGGGCACCGTGGAAACGCTGGTGAAGCCGGAGAACAAGGCGACTCTCACCAAGATCCTGACCTATCACGTCGTGGCCGGCGACTATTCGGCCGAGCGCCTGATGCGCGAAGCGCGCCGCAATGGCGGCGAGGTTCGTTTGAAGACCGTGGAAGGCGAGCCGCTGACCGTGAAGCTTTCCGGCAAGAAGCTCACCGTGATCGACCGCACCGGCAAGAGCGCCGCCATCCAGACGCCCGATGTGAAGCAGTCCAACGGCGTGGTGCATGTGATCGGCTCGGTGCTGATGCCCAAGATGAAGGCGGCCAAGGGCGCCTGATCACTCGATCTTTGACCGCATGACAAGGCCCGGACGGCAGCGTCCGGGCCTTTTTCGTCGGCGGGGCGACGGCGCGCGCTTTTCCCGCTAGAGAGGGCCGAGATCGTCTAGCAAAACCTCCAGCCGACCCCGCGAGATATTGTTAGACGCTCTGAGGGCACCGGCGGCGCGCATGAACAAGATCTTCTCCTTTCTCATCATTCTCGTGATGGCCTTCCACATCTGGCGTCCGCTCGGCTGGCCGGGCCTGCGCCGGCGCGGCGATTTCTGGAAGATCGCGATTGCCGCCATGATCCTGTTCGGCCTCGACGTGGTGCTGCGCCCGCATTGAAGACCTCGCCTGCCTCGATCACGAAAAAGCTTCGATGCGGTGGGAAGGCGCGACGAGGCGAACCGCTTGAAGCTCTGAATCGCTCGGCTGGCTGACGGATTTGCTCACCGGGGCTCGCTCGTGTAGAGCACCGGGCTTCGTCGCTTGTCGGCGCTGGAGGGGCCGCGTATTCGCGGAGTTCGTTTCGGGACAGGAGCTTCGCCTCGCCCCGAGAGACCGCAAAAGACCGCATCCCCCGGCGCGGACCATCGCCATGTCTTGTCGGCTTCCCGCCGGCGAGCCGTCCCACCAGACTGCAAGGGCTTCTCATGGATCGGATTCGCATTCGCGGCGGCAACGCCCTCAACGGCACGATCGCGATTTCGGGCGCCAAGAACGCCGCCTTGCCGCTGATGATCGCCTCGCTCCTGACGGACGACACGCTGACGCTGGAAAACGTGCCGCATCTGGCCGATGTCGAGCAGCTGATCCGCATTCTCGGAAATCATGGCGTGGATTATTCGGTCTCGGGCAAGCGCCTCGCGACCACGATGGGCTCGGGCCGCACCATCCATTTCAACGCCCGCACCATCGTCGATACGACCGCTCCCTACGAGCTGGTCTCGAAGATGCGCGCGAGCTTCTGGGTCATCGGCCCGCTTCTGGCGCGCATGCGCCGCGCTCGCGTGTCGCTGCCGGGCGGCTGCGCCATCGGCACGCGCCCGGTCGATCTGTTCATCGATGGGCTCCGCGCGCTCGGCGCGCAGATCGACATCGAGGCCGGCTATGTCGTCGCCGAAGCGCCCAAGGGCCTCGTCGGCACGCATTTCTCCTTCCCCAAGGTGTCGGTCGGCGCGACCCATGTTCTCATGATGGCCGCCTCGCTCGCCAAGGGCGAGACGGTGCTGGACAATGCCGCGCGCGAGCCGGAAGTGCAGGATCTCGCCGCCTGCCTCAACGCCATGGGCGCGCGCATTTCCGGCGCGGGCACCTCCACCATCACGATCGAGGGCGTCGAAGCCTTGTCGGGCGCGCGCCACCGCGTCCTGCCCGATCGCATCGAGACCGGCACCTATGCCATGGCCGTCGCCATGACCGGCGGCGACGTGACGCTGGAAGGCACGCAGGGCGACCTTCTGCGCAACGCGCTGGTGGCGCTGGGCGATGCGGGCGCGGAGGTCAGCGACGTGCCGAACGGCATCCGTATTCGGCGCAACGGCAATGGCATCCGCCCCGTGGATGTCGTGACCGACCCGTTCCCCGGCTTCCCGACCGATCTCCAGGCGCAGTTCATGGCGCTGATGACGCGCGCCGACGGCGTGTCGCATATCACCGAGACGATCTTCGAAAACCGTTTCATGCATGTGCAGGAGCTGGCGCGGCTCGGCGCGAAGATTTCGCTGTCGGGCCAGATGGCGCGCATCGAGGGCGTGCCGCGCCTGGCCGGCGCGCCCGTCATGGCGACGGACCTGCGCGCTTCCGTCTCGCTCGTCATCGGCGGGCTGGCGGCCGAGGGCGAGACGACGGTGAACCGCGTCTATCATCTCGACCGTGGCTTCGAGCGGCTGGAAGAGAAGCTCGGCGCCTGCGGCGCGGAGATCGAGCGCATCTCTTCCTGACGCGATCCAGCGGCGCTGGACGCGCCAGCGTCGGAAACGCTTGCTTTTTCGCGCCCGAAGACCGATCTAGGGCGCGAATCCATTGATCAGACCTGCCGAAGGCGGGCCGTATCCCTTATCCGAGGGGCGGGGTCCGATCCCGCTGCCCCTATACCCGAAGGTTAACAGACGCATGGCGAAAGAAGAAGTTCTCGAGTTTCCGGGAGTCGTCACCGAACTCCTGCCGAACGCGACGTTCCGCATCAAGCTCGAGAACGACCATGAGATCATCGCGCACACGGCGGGCCGCATGCGCAAGAACCGCATCCGCGTTCTCACCGGCGACAAGGTGCTCGTGGAAATGACGCCCTACGACCTCACCAAGGGTCGAATCACCTACCGCTTCAAGTAAGCCCGCATGAAGCCGCCGAGCGCCCTGGTTCTGGCGTCGGCCTCGCCGCGCCGTCTCGAACTCCTCCAGCAGGCCGGGATCGAGCCCGAGCGCCTTCTGCCCGCCGATGTGGACGAGACGCCCGAGCGCTCCGAACACCCCCGCCATCTCGCCAAACGCCTTGCGCGCCTCAAGGCGATGAAGGCCTACGAGGCCCTGAAGGGGCGCGGGGAAACGGCCGGTCGCTTCACGCTGGGCGCCGATACGGTGGTCGGCGTCGGTCGGCAGATCCTGCCCAAGGCCGAGATCGAGGACGAGGCGATCGAATGCCTGCGTCTCCTGTCGGGCCGCACGCACCGCGTCTTCACCGGCGTCTGCACGGTCTCGCCGAACGGGCGTGTGCGCGAGAAGCTGTCGGAAACGCGCGTGCGCTTCAAGCGCCTCTCGCGCGACGACATCTCGCGCTATATCGATTCGGGCGAGTGGCAGGGCAAGGCGGGCGGCTACGCCATCCAGGGTCTGGCCGGGGCCTTCGTGGTGCGGCTCGTCGGCTCCTATACGGGCGTCGTCGGCCTGCCGCTTTATGAGACGATGGCGCTTCTGCAAGGCGAAGGCTTCGTCCTGCCCGCGGTTTCGGCGGGCCTTCCCGCCTGAACGAAAGGGTCACGCCATGAGCGCCAGCGTCACGCCGCTCCGCCCCCGTCGCAAATGTCCCGAATGCAGCCGGCCTTCCTCGCAGGCCGACTTCCCCTTCTGCTCGCCCCGCTGCAAGTCGGTGGACCTCCATCGCTGGCTGTCGGGCGCCTATGTCATTCCCGGCTCGGCCGACGAACCGGACGCTTCGCCCGGCGGCAGCGGCAGCGGCGAGGAGCGCTGACGGGGTACGGACTTGAGCCGCCCCGGCGCGGTGCCGGTGATGCGCTTGAAGGCGCGGCTGAAGGACGCTTCCGAATCATAGCCCAGCCGATGCGCGGCCTCCGCGATGCGCATTCCGTCGCGGCCGATCCACTGCCGGGCCTGGTGGATGCGAATCTCAGCGACGTAGCGCGCCGGGGTCGTGCCCACCAGCGCGGTGAACTTCGCGGCAAAGCCCGAGCGCGAGACGCCCATCCTGTCGGCGAGGTCCGCCACCGTCCAGTCGCGCTCCGGCTCGGCATGGATCGCGGCCAGAACCTGGCCGAGCTGCGGATCGCGCAAGGCCGTCAGCCAGCCCTTCGACAGATGGCAACCGACCTCCACCCAGGATCGGATGATCTGCGCGGCCATGACATCGGCCAGCCGGGCCAGAATGCCGCTCGCCCCGACGCGGCTCATGGCGCACTCGCTCACCATGGCCTGGAGGAGATGCGGGATCGCCGGCTCGCTCACCATGAGTTCGCGCGCGCGCATGAGGTCGGGCATGAGCTTCAGGAGCGGATGCAGCCCGTCGAGATTGAAGCGCATGGAGCCGCAGAAGAGCAGCGTCTCCTCGTCGCTTTCCACATCCGTGGCGGTATAGTCGAAGACGCTTTCGCAGATGGCGAGGCATTCGCGGCGCGGAAAGGCGCGCGGCGTCACGCCCGGCGCGCTGGCCAGCGTATGGGCCGCGCCGCGCGGCACGAGAATGGCGTCGCCCGCCGTCAACTCGCTCCAGGTCCCGTCCGGCTCCTGCAGCCAGCAGCCCCGGCCCGCCACGAAATGAAAATAGGCATGGGTCTGCGCGGGGTAATGGAAGCTCCACTCGCCCGACAGGCGGCAGCGGCCATATTCCACCCCGTCGAGGCGAAGGCCCCGCAGCATATCCGTCAGTGCATCCATCGCGTATCCCTCGTTCGCTCGAACGCTCCAGCACGCTTCCCTCGTCCTCGACTTGACCGAAAGGCTTTGGACGATCGGACAAGAAGTCGAGAGTTTCTAGCATGGAAACGCCAAGGCCACGAGCCTATGGTGCGGCCATCTCGCACTGCATCAACTTGGAGGACATTCATGTCCGACACGATCTGCTCGCCCGATCTGGCCCTTGCGGAGGTTCGTCCGCCTGCGGAGCGCACGGCCTGGGCCCCTGTCGTCTCCCTGTCCTTCGGCGTCTTCGGCCTCGTGACGTCGGAATTCCTGCCGGTCAGCCTGTTGACGCCGATGGCCGCCGATCTCGGCGTGTCGCACGGAGCCGTCGGGCAGGCGATCACGGCGACCGCCGTCGTTGCCGCCTTTGCCGGCCCGCTTCTGGTGCTCAGCTCCGGCCGGCTCGACCGGCGCAGCATCGTCTTCGCCTTGATGGCGCTTCTGATTGCCTCCAGCGTCATGGCGGCCTTTGCGACTGGCATCCCCATGCTGCTTCTGGCGCGCGGCCTGCTCGGCTTTGCGCTCGGCGGCTTCTGGGCGATGATGACGGCGCTCGCCCTGCGGCTCGTGCCCTCCGCGCAGGTGCCGCGCGCCATTTCCATCATCATCATGGGTGTGTCGCTCGCCACCGTCTTCGCCGCCCCGCTCGGCTCGGCGCTGGGTGAGCTTTGGGGCTGGCGCGCGACCTTCCTCGCGGCGTCCGGCATCGGCGCGGCCGCGCTCCTGTTTCAGCTGGTGACGCTCCCCTCGCTCCCGTCCAGCGCCGCGCCGAGCCTGTCGGATTTCCGCACGGCGCTGTCGCACCGCGCGGTGGCGGTGGGCCTCGTGACGGTGGTGATCGTCGTGTCCGGCCATTTCGCCGGCTTCACCTTCATCCGTCCGTTTCTGGAGGAGGTGCCGCGTCTGGGTGTCTCGACCATTTCGCTGACACTTCTGGCCTTCGGCATCGGCGGCTTTCTCGGCAATGTCGCGGGCGGTGCCATTGCCGAGCGCAGCCCGGCCTGGGCTGTTGCCAGCGCCTCGCTTCTGATCGGTGTGACGGCGCTGGTTCTCGTCCTGCAAGGGGCTGTGCCGGCGGTCGCCATGGCCGCGACGGCGGTCTGGGGCTTTGCCTTTGGGGGCTTTCCCGTCTCGGCCTCGATCTGGAACGCGCGCGCCGCGCCGGCTCTGGCCGAAAGCTCCGGCGCGCTCCTGTCCTCGGCCTTTCAGGTGGCGATCGCCAGCGGCGCGATCGTCGGCGGGCTGCTGGTGGACGGGTTCGGCCCGGTGGGCGTCACGCTCTACTCGGCGCTTGCCGTGACGGTCGGGGCCTTCGTCATGCTGACGCTCGGCCGGGGCATCGAACGCACACGGCCGGCGGCCTGACAGGACTGGGTGGGCGGCATGGGCCGCCCGCCTCCTTACTTCTCGACGGCGCTGACCAGGGGTTCGCCGTCGCGCTCGATCGAAACCCAGCGGCCGGGATGTTCCACCTGCTGGCGCTTGATGAAGCGGTAGGACACCTCGGTCCAAGGCCGCACGCGCCAGTCGAGATTGTCGAGCACGAAGTCGCCCGAGACCGTGCGCAGCGTCAGGATGGCGTGTCCGGTGCCATCGGGCTTGCGCACCACCGTCATCAGAAGATCGCCCATGGGAATGCCGGCCTCGTGCAGGCGGCGGCGCTTTTCCAGCGCGTAGTCCTCGCAGTCGCCCTTACCCTTGGTCGGATAGGTCCAGTATTCTTCGGTGCCGTAGAGGTTCTGATCGGAATCGGGGGCGATCTCGGTGTTCACGTCCGTGTTCACCTGCGCCACCAGAAGCTTCAACTGAAGGTCGAGGGTCACAGGCGTGGCGGCCGGTCCCGCGATCGGATCGCACTCGCCGGGCTGACGCAGGCAGAAGTCGCGATGGCCGAAAGGCTGAAGCGTCGGATCGCCGAGCGGCATGAAGGCATCCGCCGCCAGAGCGCTCAGGGGCATGAGCGCCGAAAAAAGGCAAAGCGAAGCCGTTGCGCCCAATACGCGCCGAAAAATCATCGCGATCTCCGTCTTTGGACAGGCCCGTTTCCCTGGTCCGACCGCATCGTGTGTGCGGCGCGATAGCCTGTCAACCGGACGGGACGGGCAGCCGAGCTGCGATGGGCCCCTTATATCGACAAGATGGGCGAAAAGGCGGCGCAAAATGGCGCAGCTGATAGGGAGGGCAAGGGCCTATCCCGGCGAAAAATCGCTGATTTACGCCGGGTTCGACGTCGTGACGCCGAAATGTTGCGGAACTGTCACAATTCTCGTGAATCAGCCGCGATGGCCTCGTCGCTCAAGACTGCGCGAGTTCCAGAAAGCTCGCAACCGCCTTTTCCATGCGCGACAGATCCTCTTCGCGCGACAGGCGATGATCGCCACCCGGCACCAGCGTCAGCGCCACGCCTTCGCCCGGCAGAAAGTTCAAAAGCTCCAGCGCATGGGTGTGCGGCACGTCGGGGTCCGCCATGCCCTGGATGATGTGGACCGGGCAGCCGGTGCGGATCGGCCCCGTCATGACGCTGGCGTTCCGCCCGTCTTCGATCAGCGCGCGCGTGTAGACGGTGGGGCGCGGGTCATAGGGCGAGGCTTCGGCCACGAAGCCGTTCTGTGCCATCTCGGCGCGTTGCGCCTCCGTCAAACGCGGCTCCAGGAGACGCGAGGTGAAGTCCGGCGCGGGGGCCAGAAGTACGAGGCCGGCGACGCGGCCGGGCTGGTCGGCCCAGGACATGGCAAGGCGCAGGGCGATCCAGGCGCCCATCGAGGAGCCGACGAGAACCAGCGGGCCATTGGGCGCAAGCGCCTCGATGGCGGCGCGCGCATCCTCGGTCCAGGAGGAAATGGTGCCGTCCTCGAACCGACCCTCCGAATCGCCATGGCCGGAATAGTCGAAGCGCAGGAAGGCGTGGCCCGAGCGTGCGGCTTGCTCCGACAGGCGCTCGGCCTTGGTGCCGCGCATGTCGGAGCGAAAGCCCCCGAGCCAGACGACGGTCGGCGCGCGGCCCGCCACATGGAGCGCGGCGAGCCTATGACCCTGAGGCGCGGGGACGGAAAGGGGGCTGTCGGTCGAGGATGTCACGGGTCTCTCCATCGTTCGGAGGGGGGGCAGGAGTGGCATTAGAAGCCCGCGTCCTTGAGGTCCAGAACCCTGCGTACCGGAGCTAAAGCGCCGCTTGTCAAGACGGCTTTAAGGAAAGCTTATGGAAAAAACTGGATAGGTCCGGTGAAATCGTGTCGCCACCGTGTTATATGAGAGGCTAAGACCTCGACTTGAGGGCAGCCTTCGCTTTCGCGGCGAGGTCGCCGCTTGGGCGAGGCATTGTTTCAAGACTTCGCACCACGTCGTCAACAGCGGGAGTGAACGACCATTCGCAGACCATTTCGTGCGCCGCCGACCCAGAAGGAAGGTCCGCGCTCCAACCGGGACATCCGCGTTCCCCAGATCCAGCTGATCGATGCGGACGGGCAGAACCGGGGTGTCATCAATACGGCCGAAGCCATGGCGATGGCCGAAGAGGCCGGCCTCGATCTCGTGGAGATCGTGCCGAATGCCGTTCCGCCCGTTTGCAAGATCGTCGACCTCGGCAAGCTGAAATACGAAGGCCAGAAGAAGGCGGCGGAAGCGCGTCGTCGTCAGAAGGTCATCGAGGTCAAAGAGATCAAGATGCGCCCGAACATCGATGATCACGACTACGAGACCAAGATGAAGGCGGTTCGCCGCTTCTTCGAGGAAGGCGACAAGGTCAAGGTGACGCTGCGCTTCCGTGGTCGCGAAATGGCGCACCAGGAACTGGGTATGCAGCTTCTGAGCCGCGTCAAGGAAGACACGGCCGAAATCTCCAAGGTGGAAGCCGAGCCCAAGCTCGAAGGCCGCCAGATGATGATGGTTCTCGCCCCGCGCGGGTGAGCCCCTCCGTCATCCATGAACAAAAGGCGGCTTCGGCCGCCTTTTTTGTTGTCGGCTTCAGGTGCGATGTTTCACGTGAAATCGGAGGGCGTTCGGTTTCCCCGCCGCTGCGGCCGGGTTCAGTCCGCCCGCCAGCGCCAGACCGTCGTGCGCTTGACCTCGGCATCTTCCAGAATGCGCGTCACCGGCACCTCATAGACCGCCTGCTTGATCACGCGGGCATGGGGCAGATAGAAGCGGCCGGGGTCGCCGACATAGATTTCGACGCCGCTCGCCGCCAGCCGGTCGAACCAGGGCTCCAGCGTCAGCGAGAAGTTCGGGTCGTAGAACACGTCGCCGGCTAGAAGAATGTCCGTGTCCAGCGCTTCGCCGATCGCGTCCCGCCGCTCCAGCGTGAGCGCGACGCCATTGTGCTCGGCATTGAGCCGCGCCGCCTCCACCGCGAACGGATCGATGTCGAGCCCCAGCGCCTCGGCCGCGCCCGCCTTCATCGCGGCGATCGCGACGAGGCCGGAGCCGGTGGCGAAATCCACCACATGCTGGCCGGCAAAGCGATCGGGGTGATCCAAGACGAAGCGGGCAAGCCCCTGTCCGCCGGCCCAGGCAAAGGCCCAGAAGGGCGGCGGCAGGCCCTCGGCCTCCAGTTCTTCCTCGGTGCGAATCCAGAGATCATGCACCTCGCTCGCCAGATGCAACTCGAGCTCGGGCACATGGGGCGGGCGCAGACGCGACGTGTTGGCGAGAATGAAGGCGCGCCGATCGGCCGTCGCGGTCGTCATTGTTTGGCCGGCTGACGAAGGGCGGAACCATTCGAGCTCCCAGAGCCTTTTTCCCTCAACAAAAGACAGCAGGGAGTTCGTGCGATGCTCAAGGGTGGATTGTTGTGGTTGATCGGCATCCCGCTCCCCATCATCCTGATCATCTGGTTGCTCGGCTATCTCTGAGCCGAACGCAATCACCAAAAGGCAAGCACCAACGTGCAAAAGCCCGCCGCGAGACCATTGCGGCGGGCTTTCGCATCATGACGACAAGATGTCCTGCTCCCAAAAGCGGGGCTTTCGGTCTTAGAGCCGGGGACAGAACCCTACGGCGGAAAGCCGGCGAGGGACTTGCGTTCCCGACGAGGAGCCGAGCGCAGACGATGCAGCGCATCGGGGAGCATCGGGAACGATGATAGGGGCGCAAGGACCCGGCGGATCGGCCCGCAGGGTCCTTGCGCCCCGGCTCTTAGGCGTTCTTGAGGCGCTTGCTCTTGCCCTGAAGCTCGTCGATCATCTTCGAGGCGTCGGCCTTCGACAGGTCGGGGTTGAACGCCTGATCCGTCTCTTCGCAGAGCGTCTGAAGATAGGAGGCCTGCGCGCCCGTCATCGGCTCGTCGCCGGTGGTCCAGTCGTCCGGGTTCTTCTCGGCATTGGACGGCGCGTCGACCTTGGGCTGGGATGACGTCATGGGAACTCTCCTGATAGGGTCTGTTCCCACAATGTTCTGTTCTGCCCGAGGTTCCGCCGGCCCGCTGCGACGCTTTGGGCCGGCCGCTTCGATCACCCCAGAGCCTTGGCCGGATCGAGCCCGCCCATCTCGCAGATGACGTGGAACTCCGCTTCCGTCACCGGCTGCACCGACAGGCGCGAATTGGTGGCGAGCACCATGTCCTTCAGGCGCGGCTCGGCCTTCACGACATCCAGCGATACGGGGTTCGGCATGTCGCAGACGGCGCGGATGTCCACGCATTCCCAGCGCAGGTCATCGGCCGTGGAATCGGGATGGGCGAGGGCCGAGACCTCCACCACGCCGACCACGGCCTTGCCCTCGTTGGAATGGTAGAAGAAGCCGCGTTCGCCGATCTGCATGGAGCGCATGAAATTGCGCGCCTGATAGTTGCGCACGCCCGTCCATTCCGTGCCGGCCGCGCCGCAGGCCTTCTGCTCGTCGAAGGACCATTTGAACGGCTCCGACTTGAACAGCCAGAACGCCATGGGTCAGGCCTGCTCGGGATTGTTTACGGTCCAGTTCCAGCGACGGACGGTGACGGAGGAGAAGAGCCCGGCCTTGGCATAGGGATCCTGATCGGCCAGCGCGCGGGCCGCCTCCAGGCTTTCGGCCTCGACCACGAGAAGGCTGCCGTTCGGCTTGTCATCGGATCCGAGGAAGGGGCCGGCGAATTTCAGGACGGGGCCGAGCGCCTTCAGGTGCTCCAGATGCGCGGGGCGGGTTTCGGCGCGCAGCGAGCCGGCGTCGGCGCGGTCTTCGCAGAGAAGGGCAAACAGCATGGGGCGTCTCCGAATGGGCCGGCCGGAGCCGGCTGCGATGCTGCCCGCGTCTGGCCGATGGCGACGGGCTTTGTCAATCGAGGGCGCTTCGTCAGCGCTTCAATCGAACTCGCGCTTGAGCGGGCGCGCGAGCAGCGCGCGCATGGCGTCGGCCGCCGGCAGGCCCTCGTCCAGCATCGCGGCCACGGTCTCGATGATCGGCGCTTCGATGCCGCGCTCGCGCGCCAGCTGAGCTGCAATGGCGGCGGAATAGACGCCTTCCGCCAGCTTCAAGGTTCGCGTGTCCTCGCCCCGGCCGAGCGCCAGCCCATAGGCGAAGTTGCGGGACTGCGCGCCCGAACAGGTGAGTACGAGATCGCCGAGGCCGGACAGACCGAGCAGCGTGTCGGGCCGCGCGCCCAGCGCTTCGCCCAACCGGCGCAGTTCCACGAAGCCACGCGTGACGAGGGCGGCGAGCGCCGAAGCGCCGAGGCCGAGCCCCGCACTGGCCCCGGCCGCGATGGCGAGAACATTTTTCAAAGAGCCGCCGGCCTCGACGCCGAGAATGTCGTCCCCCGCGTAGATGCGGAAAGCGGGCGAGGACAGGCGCTGTGCGAGGCTGGCCGCGAGCGCTCCCTCGCTGGCCGCCAACGTCACGGCGGTCGGAAGGCCCGCCGCGACATCCGAGGCGAAGCTCGGGCCAGAGAGAACCGCGACGGGGTGGCCCGGCAGTTCCTCCTCCACCACGGCGGAGGCGAAGAGCCCGGTGTCGCGCTCGATCCCCTTGGAGCAGAGGACGAGGGCCGCGCCGGGTCTCAGATGCGGTTTCAGGTCGCGGCAGGCGAGGCGCAGCGCCTGCGCCGGCAGGACGAGGAGCACGATATTGGCCCCCTCCAGCGCGAGGCCCAAGTCGTTCACCGCCTCCAGCGAGGCGGGCAGTGCGATGCCGGGGAGATAGCGCGGATTCTCGCCCAATGTTCGGATTGCCGCGACGCTCTCGGCGTCCCGCGCATAGAGGCGCACGGGCTCTCCGTCCCGCGCGCGCATGGCGCCGAGCGCCGTGCCCCAGGCACCGCCGCCGATCACACTGACGCTCATGCCTTGGCTCCGCGCTTGCCGAAGCCGACCAGCGGCGCGGCGGTTTCGTCCAGCGGCCAGCGCGGGCGCACGGGGGCCGAGAGCGGGTCGGTCAGTCCCGCTTCCAGCCGCTCCAGCCCGGCATAGGCGATCATCGCGCCATTGTCGGTGCAGAGTGCCAGCGGCGGCGAAACGAGGCGCACGCCATGGCGCTCGGTCGCCTCACGCAGCGCCGCGCGGATTTCGCCATTGGCCGCGACGCCGCCGGCCACCGCCAGAACCGGGTCTTCGAGACCGGGATAGGTCTCGCGGAAGCGGGCGAGCGCCAGCGTCACGCGGTCCCGCACGCTCTCGGCCGCCGCGCGCTGAAAGCCGGCGCAGAGATCGGCCACGTCCTGTTCGCTGAGCGGCGCGTGGGCCAGCGCGATCTGGCGCACCGCCGTCTTGAGGCCGGAGAAGGAGAAGTCGAGCCGCTTCTCGCCCCGCAGCGGCCGGGGCAGGTCGAAGCGCCGGGCGTCGCCCTCGCGCGCCATGCGCTCGACGCTCGGGCCGCCGGGATGGGGCAGTTCCAGGAGCTTGGCGGTCTTGTCGAAGGCCTCGCCCAGCGCGTCGTCGATCGTCGTGCCCCAGCGCTCGTACTGGCCGAGGCCGGAGACGAGAAGAATCTGCGTGTGCCCGCCCGACACGAGCAGCAGGAGATAGGGATAGGCGAGTGCATCCGTCAGCCTCGGGGTCAGCGCGTGGCCCTCCAGATGGTTCACGGCGAGAAAGGGCAGCTTGCGCGAGGCGGCGATGGCCTTGCCGACCAGCGCGCCGACGATGAGCCCGCCGACGAGGCCCGGCCCGCTGGTCGCGGCCACGGCGTCGATCTCGTCCAGCGTGACGCCGGCCTCCGCCAAGCCGGCTTCGACGATGGGGCCGATGCTCTCGGCATGGGCGCGCGCGGCGATTTCCGGCACGACGCCGCCAAAGGCCGCGTGTTCCTCGATCTGGCTGAGCACGACATTGGACAGAACCACGGGCCGCCCGTCCGCGCCCCGCCCGACGACGCTCGCCGCCGTTTCGTCGCAACTCGTCTCGATGCCGAGAACGAGCGGACGGACGGATCGGGCAGGGGGGGAGGCGCTGGGCAAGGGACGAGCCGCTCTTTTGCTGAGGTCTTCTCCCGCGAGATAACGTCTCGCACGCCGTTTCGCCAGCGCGGACGCGCGCCCGAGGCCGATGGCCGATCCCACACGCGTCCGCGCTTCGCCAAAAACCGCGCAGCCTCCGAGACCGGCGAACTTGCAAACAGGCCGGGAGGCGATCAGAACACGCGCAAGACCCTGTTTCGAAGGGTTCCAGATCGGCGATCCCTTCAAGCTCCCTTCGGCCGGGAGCCTGAGGCAAGGAAGGCAGACCCATGACCCAGCCCATCCGCATCGGCACGCGCGGCAGCCGCCTCGCGCTGGCGCAGGCCGAAGAGGTGCGGGCTCGCCTGATGGCCGCGCATGGCCTGCGCGAGGAGGATTTCGCGATCACCGTCCTGTCCACTTCGGGCGACCGGATTCAGGACCGGGCGCTGTCGGAGGCGGGCGGCAAGGGGCTCTTCACCAAGGAAATCGAGGAAGCGCTTCTGGATGGGCGGGTCGATCTCGCCGTCCACTCCTCCAAGGACATGGCGACCCATGTGCCCGACGGGCTGGCGCTCGCCGCCTATCTCCCGCGCGAGGATGTGCGCGACGTCTTCATCGGCCGCTCGGTCTCGCGCATCGCGGACCTACCGCAAGGCGCGCGCGTCGGCTCGGCTTCGCTACGCCGGCAGGCCCTTCTGCGCCGGATACGGCCCGATCTCGAACTCGTGATCTTTCGTGGCAATGTGCAGACGCGCCTCGCCAAGCTCGCCGCGGGCGAGGTGGAAGGCACGCTTCTGGCGCTGGCCGGGCTGAAGCGCCTCGGCGACGCCGAGGTGGCAAGCGAGATTCTGGACAGCGAGAGCTTCCCGCCCGCGCCGGGGCAGGGGGCCATCTGCATCCAGATCCGGGACGGGGACGGGCGCATCGCCCCGCTCGTCGCGGCCGTCGATCATGCGGACACGCACGGCGTTCTGGCGGCCGAGCGCGCCTTTCTGGCGGTTCTCGACGGCTCCTGCCGTACGCCCATCGCCGCCCATGGCACGCTGGAGGGCGATCAGTTCCGCTTTCACGGTATGATCCTGACGCCGGATGGCGCGCGGATGCACGAGACCCATGTCGAAGGCAGCCGGGCCGACGCGCTTCGCATGGCCGAGGACGCGGCGCTGCGGCTGGTGGCGGAGGCCGGGGCGGAGTTCTTCGAGGGCTGGCGGCGCTGAGCACGCGGCCTCCTCTTCGTCTTTTGGTTCTGCGCGAGCGCGAGGATGGCGAGCGCTCGGCTGTGCTTCTGCGCGAAGCCGGCTTCGAACCCGTTCTCCTGCCGCTGAGCATGATTGCGCCGCTCGACCCCGCGCCGCCCGAAAACCCGCTTGCCGGCTTGGTCGTCACCAGCCGCCATGCCGTGCCCTGGCTCGCGCGCCATTATTTCGGCAGTGCCCTGCCGGTTCTGGCTGTGGGGGAGATGACGGCCGAGGCCCTGCGCGCGGCCGGCTTTGCCGATGTGCGGGCGGGGCCGGGCCGGGCGGCGGATCTCGTGGGCCTCGCCGACATGCTGCCGACGCGGGCGGGCGAGACCTTTCTCTATGCTGCCGGGCGGGTGCGCCTGCCCGATCTGGAAGCGGGTTTTGCGAGAGCCGGCCTGCCGCTTCGGGTGGTGGAAGCTTATGACACGGTGCCCGCCATGCCGAGCGATGCGACGCTGGAACAGGCCCGCGCCGGCGGGCCGGCGCAGGGCGTGCTCATCCTCTCGCGCGGGCAGGCGCGGGCGTTCGGGCGCTTCGCGGAACGCGCGGGTCATGTCCTAGGGGAAGATGTCGCACTCTTCTGCCTTTCGGACGCGATCGCACTGGAACTTTCGCCCCAGTTTGGAAAGAATGCGGTGGTGGCCGAAGCTCCGCGCTTCGTCTCGCTGGTGGACGCGATCAAAAACTGGAGCGAAGGGCGCGATTGAGCATCTTTTCGTTGCAGCTTGCGGAGCGCACGCTAGATCGAGACGTTGACTCGTCCGATACATCGGCCGAAGGGAATTCGGCTCGCGCCGGCCGGTTCGCCAGCCAGCCGCCCATGGGATGCGACATGAAGGAGTTCTCGGATGGCCAATCGTCCGCGCCGGTCGAAGCCAGGCGCACGACCGGAAACCACGATCGACCTCGGAGCCGAGCGCGTCGCCAAGCCCGAGGGCGCCGAAAGTGATATTGAGACGGGCCCGGCCGCAGCGGCCCAACAGGACGAGACGCTTTCGATGAACGACACGACGAGGCCCCGCGACGAGGCCATGACGCCGGAAGAGCGCCACGAGGATGCGCTCCTCTCCGCCACGGCGGAGGACGCGGCGGCGCGCGAGCGCAAGAACGAGATCGCCAGCGGCAGCGCCTCGGCCGACGCGCTGGAGAACCCGGCTCTTGTCGCCTCCGTGCCCGCTACAACCACGCCCGCCGAGTCCGGCGCTGCGAGCGAGGCCGGACTTCTTTCGCCCGGCGCGGCCGACCCGCTTTCGCCCGAGGGCGACAAGCCGGTCGATCCCCTGCGCGAGGATGGCGTCGCGGCCAAGCGGCGCGATCTCGGCGAATTCGAGGACGACGAGACGGTTCTGCCCGGCACGCATTCCGAGCCGGCCGGCCCCGACCCGCTGACCTCCAGCCCCTATCACGCGGCGGCCGGCGCTTCGCATGGCGGCCCCGGCTTCGGCCCGCTTCTGGGCGCGGGACTTCTGGGCGCGGTGATCGCGCTCGGCGGCGGTGCGGCGCTTCTTTATTCCGGTGCGGTTCGCCCTCCGGCGGCGCAACAGGCGGCCGTCCCGACCCAGCAATTCGCCACGGCCGGCGAAGTGCAGAAGCTGACCGGCGATATCGGCAATCTGCGCGGCACGGTCGAGCAGCTCCAGTCGGCCCAAGCGGCCGGCGGCGCGGGCTCGGGCAATGTCTCGCGCACCGAGTTCACGCAGCTCTCGGACCGGGTCACGGCCAACGAGCGCTATGCGCAGACCAACGGCGATTCCGCCGCCGCCGCCAAGGAGGCCAATGACGCGGCCACGAGCGCGCGCGACACGGCCACCAAGGCGGAAGCCGCCGCGACCGACGCGCAAGGCATCGCCACCCGCGCAGAAACCGCCGCCACGGCGGCCCAGACCGCCGCGCAGAACGCGCAGCAGGCGGCCCAGAACGCCCAGACCGCCGCCAACGAGACGCGCGAAACGGTCAACCAGATCGGCACCCGCGTCCAATCGATCGAGGAAGCCAACCGCCGCGCCGCCATCGCTCTGTCGGCGGCCGGGCTGAAAGGCGCGATCGACAGCGGTCGCCCCTTCATGCAGGAGCTGGAAAGCTTCGCCAAGGCGAGCGGCAACACGGGCGAGGCCGTCGCCTCGCTGCGCAATTTCGCGGCCTCCGGCGTTCCCACCACCGCCGCGCTGGACACCCAGTGGCGCGACGCGGAATCGCAGATCCTGACCGCGCTGCGCCCGGTCGACAACACGGCCAACGTCAAGACGCAGGTTCTCGACAGCCTGCGCTCGCTCGTCACCGTTCGCCCCGCCGGCTCCAACGTGACGGCCGAGGCTCCGGGGCCGGAAGCGGCCGTCGCGCGCATGGACGAGGCGCTCCAGCGCGGCGACTTCGCCGGCTGGCTGACCGAGTGGGACAAGCTGCCCGAGGCCGCCAAGTCCGTCTCGCAAGGCTTCGCCGACAAGGTTCGCGCCCGCGCCAGCGCGGACGATCTCATTCGCCAGACCATCAACAGCGCCGTCGGCGCTTCCGCGTCGCAGGGCTGACATGCTGCGTATTCTCGCTTTTTTCCTCGTCGTGCTCGCGGGCGGCCTTGGCTTTGCCTGGCTGGCCGATCATCCGGGCTCCGTCTCCATCCTCTGGCAAGGCCAGGAGGTGGGCACGAGCTTCACCGTCTTCGTGATCCTTCAGATCGCGCTCGTGGTCGCGGCCGTGCTTCTGTTCTGGCTGGTGCGCGGCTTCTTCAAGGCGCCCGACCGCGTGTCGCGCTTCTTCTCGACGCGCCGCCGCGACAAGGGCTATCGCGCGCTTTCGGCCGGCATGATTGCCGCCGGCGCGGGTGATGCCGTCATGGCGCGCCGCCTCGTCAAGCAGGCGCAGAAGCAGCTTTCCAACCGGCGCGAGCCGATGGTGCGCTTCCTCGACGCGCAGACCGCGCTGATCGAGGGCGACCACGCCAAGGCGCGCTCCATTTTCGAGACGCTGGAAGGCGATCCCGAGACCCGGCTGGTCGGCCTTCGCGGTCTGTATCTCGAAGCCGAGCGCCTGGGCGACCGGGAAGCGGCGCGCTCCTATGCCGAGCGCGCGGTGCGCATCGCCCCGCATGTGCCCTGGGCCGGCGGCGCGGTTCTCGACCTCAAGGCCGCGCAAGGCGATTATGACGGCGCTCTGAACATTCTGGAGGCGCAGCGCGACTCGCGCCTGGTGGACAAGGCGGAAAGCCGCCGCCTGCGCGCCGTGCTCCTGACCGGCAAGGCGCAGGAACTCGCCGACAGCGATCCGGCCGGCGCCAGGAACGCCGCCCGCGAAGCGCAGAAGCTCGCCCCCGATCTGGTGCCCGCCGGCGTCATCGCCGCGCGTTCCATGATCCGGCTCAACGAGTATCGCGCGGCCCAGAAGGCGCTGGAAGCGGGCTGGAAGGCCAATCCGCATCCCGAGCTCGCCGCGCTCTACATCCATCTCTGGCCGGGCGACGGCGTGGCCGAGCGCTTCAAGCGCGCGCGCCATCTCGCCAGCCTCCAACCCGGCCATATCGAATCGCGCATGGCGCTCGCCCGTGCCGCGCTCGACGCGCGCGAGTTCGGCACGGCCCGCGTCGAAGCCATGGCAGCGGCCGAGCAGGCGCCGCGCGAATCGGCCTATCTGCTTCTGGCCGATATCGAGGATGCCGAAACCGGCAATGACGCGCTGGTGCGCCAGTGGATGAGCCGTGCCCTTCACGCGCCCAAGGACCCGTCCTGGACCGTGGACGGCGCGCCGGCCGAGGGCTGGCGTCCGGTCTCGCCGACCACGGGCCGCCTCGACGCCTATGAATGGACGGTGCCGCAGGACAGCGATCCGGCGTTGGTCGCCCGCGTCGGGCGCATGATGCGCGGAATGCAGCATGTTCCCAACACCGACCCCAACCGCCGTGTCTTCATCGACGCGCGCTTGCCGGCGGACGAAGCGGAAGCCGCCGCTTTGAACGAAGCGGCCGCGGCTCACCACGAGACTGAAGGCAAGAGCGAGTCCTCGCTGGAGCGCACGCCGGCCTGACGCCGGTCATGGGAAGCGACGCTAACGCGCCACGCTGAACAACAAAAAGGCCCGGAGCCCAGCGCTCCGGGCCTTTTTGTTTCTAAAGGACTGGCGTCACAGCGAAACAGATTGAACTCTGGGCCGCTCTCGACCGTTTTCGAAGCGCAGTCCTAAGCCGCATCGACGACCCGACCCGTTCCACCCGACGACCCAGACCGGACGCCGCCCATGTTCGACGCCTTCAAGGACTTCCTGCGCAACCTGTCGGGCGAGCCGACCGGGCGTCTCGGCGGCGAGGACGATCCGCTGATCGCCGCCTCGGCGCTCCTGTTCCATGTGGCGGAGGCGGACGGCACGCTTACCCGGAGCGAAACCGACGCGCTGCGCGATGTCCTGATCCATGATTACGGGCTTGCCCCCTGGCGGGCCGAAGAGGTCCGGCGCGCCGGGCGCGAGGCCGATGCCGAGGCGGTCGATCTCTTCCGCTTCACGCATGTCCTTCTGCGCCATTGGAGCGCCGAGGAGCGTCTGCAATTCGTGGAACGTCTATGGGAGATCGTCTTCGCGGACGGAGATGTTCACGAGTTGGAGGATAACGTGGTCTGGCGCGTGGCCGAGCTTCTGGGCGTTTCCAGCCGGGACCGAATGCTGGCCAAGCGCGAGGCGCAGAACAAGGTACGCACGCCCCAGCATGGCTGATCTCCTTCCCCATTCGCGCTCCGAAAGCGCGGCCGCGCCCAAGCGCTTCACGCTGCACGATCCGCATGAAACACGGCCGGTTCTGGTGGTTCTGCATCAGGAGACCTCGACGCCGGGGCGCGTCGGCCAAGTGCTAGAGGCGGCGGGCGTCCGGCTCGATATCCGCCGCCCGGTGCTGGGCGAAAAGCTGCCCGGTACGCTGGAGCGGCATCGCGGCGCCATCGTCTTCGGCGGGCCGCCGAGCGCCAACGATCCCGATGCGCACCTGCGCCATGAGATCGACTGGATGGAAATTCCGCTGAAGGAGAATCGCCCTTTTCTCGGCATCTGCCTCGGCGCGCAGATGCTGGCGAAACATCTCGGCGCGCCCGTCGGCCCGCACCCTGACGGTCTGGTGGAGATCGGCTATTACCCGATCGAAGCGACGGCGGCCGGGCGTGCCCTGATGCCGGGCTGGCCGTCCATGGTCTATCAGTGGCACGGCGAGGGCTTCGGCTTGCCCCATGGCGCGACGCGTCTGGCGGAAGGCGAGGATTTCCCCAACCAGGCCATGCGCTACGGTGATCATGCCTACGGCGTGCAGTTCCATGCCGAGCTGACGCTTGCCATGCTGCATCGCTGGACGACCCACGGCCATGCGCGCTTGTCGCTGCCGGGCGCACAGCCGCGCCGCGAGCATTTTCACGGCCGCGCCGTTCACGATGCGCCGGTGAAGCGCTGGCTGGAGCAGTTCTTGGCCGTCATCTTCGGGCGCAGCGCCAGCGGCAGCACGCTGGCCGCGCCGCCGCCGATGTGAAGCGCGCTTCGCACCGCAACAAAGAGCATCGCAAAGAGCGCCAAGTTTACTCGGGCTTTGCAGACGCGGGTGTAAGTCTGGAGCACGAACAGACTTAGGACGGCAGGGCGCTCACTCCTTTCCGTCTCCCGAGCACCACGCGAGGCCGCATGTCGACTTATGATCTCATCGTCATCGGAAGCGGGCCCTCCGGCCGCCGGGCTGCCGTACAGGCCGCCAAGCTCGGCCGCTCCGTTCTCGTCGTGGAGCGCAATCGCCGCGTCGGCGGCGTGTCCGTCCACACGGGCACGATCCCCTCCAAGACCATGCGCGAGACCGTCCTGAACCTGTCGGGCTGGCGCGAACGCGGCTTCTATGGCCGGGCCTACCGCGTGAAACAGGACATCTCGGCCGCCGACATCCAGGCGCGCATGAGCAAGACGCTGGAGCACGAGGTGGACGTGCTCGACCACCAGTTCGCGCGCAACGGCGTCAAGGTCATGCGCGGCGAGGCCTCCTTCCGCTCGCCGCACGAAATCGTCGTGCGCAACGAGGGCGAGGACGAGCGCGTCGTCACCGGCCATTTCATCCTGATCGCGGTCGGCACCAAGCCGTTCCGCCCGGACTACGTGCCGTTCAACGGCACCAATGTCTTCGATTCCGACGAGATCGTCTCCGTGCCGAAGCTGCCGCGCTCCATGACGGTGATCGGCGCGGGCGTCATCGGCGTCGAATATGCCACGATCTTCTCCGCGCTCGAGGTGCAGGTGACGCTGGTCGAGCCGCGCGCCAGCTTCCTCGATTTCGTGGACAAGGAGCTGATGGAGGATTTCGTCCACGATCTGCGCGACCGGAACCTGTCGCTGCGCCTAGGGGCGGAAGTCACCAAGATCGAGTTCGACGCCAATGGCCGCACGGTCTGCCGCATCGCCACGGGCCGCGACGTCACCAGCGACATGCTGCTCTTCGCCGCCGGGCGCATGGGCGCGACCGACAGCCTCAACCTCGAAGCCGCCGGGCTGGAGGTGGATCGGCGCGGGCGCATCAGCGTCAACGAAAAGACGCTCCAGACTGCCGTGCCGCATATCTACGCGGCGGGCGACGTGATCGGCTTTCCTTCGCTCGCCTCCACCTCGATGGAGCAGGGCCGCCTCGCCGCCTGCCACGCCTTCGGTCTTCAGCCGCCTCCGCCGCCCGAATTCTTCCCCTATGGCATCTATTCCGTGCCGGAGATTTCCACCGTCGGCATGAGCGAAGAGGACGTGCGCAAGCGCGGCATTCCCTATGAATGCGGCATCGCGCGTTTCCGCGAGACCTCGCGCGGCCACATCATGGGCCTCGACCGGGGCATGATGAAGATGATCTTCTCCAAGAAGACCCGCCGTCTCCTGGGCGTCCATATCGTGGGCGAGGGCGCGACCGAGCTGATCCATATCGGTCAGGCCGTTCTCAACCTGAAGGGCACGATCGACTATTTCATGGACAACACGTTCAATTATCCGACGCTCGCCGAAGCCTACAAGATCGCCTCGCTCGACGCCTGGAACCGCGCCTTCGCGCATTCCGCCGAGCCTCCCGTCGCGCCGATCTCGGCGGAGGACGAACTCGTCCACTGACAGGCCGTCATCATTCAGCTCATGAAAAAGGTCGGGGCGATCGCCGCCCCGGCCTTTTTCGTTGCGGTTTTGAACGAGGCCTATTCGCGTGCGGCGAGGCTGCGGGCCTGCCGCAGCTGCGGGAAGGCGGCCGACCAAATGGCGGCGACCGCCACGGTCGCGATCCCGCCGATCACCACGGCCGGGACCGCGCCGAGCCAGGCGGCCATCAGGCCGGCGCGAAACTCGCCCAGCTCGTTGGATGCGCCGACGAAAATGCCGTTCACCGCGTTGACGCGCCCGCGCACCTCGTCCGGCGTCCAGAGCTGGAGCAGGGTTTCGCGGATATAGACCGAGATCATGTCGGCCGCGCCCATGAGGGCGAGCGCGGGGATCGACAGCCAGGGCGTCGTGGACAGGCCGAACAGCGCCGTGAACACGCCGAACAGGGCGACGAAGACGAACATGATATGGCCCGCGCGATCACGCACGGGGTGGGCGGCGAGCCAGGCGGCGGTCACAATGGCGCCGACGCCGGGCGCGGACCGCAAAAGCCCCGCGCCCCAAGGGCCGACGCCCAGAACGTCATGCGCGAAGACGGGCATGAGCGCGACGGCACCGCCGAGCAGCACGGCGAAGAGATCGAGCGAGATCGCGCCCAGCACCACCTTTTCGCGGAAGATGAAGCGGAAGCCCGCGACGACCGTTTGAAAGCTCGCCGGCTCGCCTGAGGAATGCTGCGCTGGCGCGGAGATGGACAGGACGAGACCCGAGCCCACCAGGAAGAGCGCGAGCGCCGTTCCATAGGCGATATGGGGCGACAGGCCGTAAAGAAGCCCGCCCGCCACGGGCCCGACGATCGAGGCGACCTGCCAGGAGGAAGAGTTCCAGGCGACCGCATTGGCCAACTCGTCCTTGGTCACGAGATTGACCACGAGCGAGGAGGCTACCGGCCCGAAAAAGGCGCGCGCGATGCCGAAGCCGATCAGAATGACGAAGACCGGCACGGGCGATACGAGATCCATCCAGGTCAGCGCCAGAAGCAGCGCCGCGCCGATGCCCTCCACCAGGGTCGAGAGGCCCATGATCCAGCGCCGCGAATAGCGATCGGCCACCGGGCCCGTCACCAGCACGAGCGCTAAGGCCGGCAGGAACTGGCACAGGCCGATCAGGCCGAGATCGAACGGGTCGCGCGTCAGGGCATAGATCTGCCACGTCACGGAGACCGAGACGATCTGCACGGCGAAGGCGGCGAAGAAGCGGGCCAGCCAGTAGCGAAGAAAGCGTTTGTTGCGGAAGGCGGCGAAGCGATCGTCCACCGGCGTATGGACCGGCGCGTCGCCGGAGGGAGAGGAGAGAGGTGCGTCGTCGCTCGGCATGATGGGTCCGGCCGTCTCGCGCGCCAGTCGCCCGGCCTTTGGCGCCTACCCTTGTGGGGCCCGAGCCTTCGGCAAAGCGGGAGGAGGGGAAGGGGCCGCCTTTCGAGGGAACTGGGGACATGCGAATCGCCAGCGCCGCCCGAAGCTCCAGCCGGGGACGGCCGAAACTTCACTGCAAACGCAGGCGTGGCCACGTGTCCGGATCAGATCGCGCGGTCGCGGCAGAGATTCATAACCGGAGGTCCGGCGTCAAGTCTTTGTGAGGCAATCGCGTCGGATCGGATGCCGGGTTTTGAACGAATCCCGTCCTCCGGCTTCATTCGCTTCCGGGAGCGAACCACACGCGCTGCGCGAGAAAATGCATCGATGCGTCACCATGCCGCGCCCCGCTGCAGCAAGAAACGATTCACTGCGATTCGAGGTGTTCGCGCCGGCTTCACGGATTGGCAGTCTTCTCGGCTTCTACTCCTATCAGAAGTTTAGGAGGGGTCCGTGAAACTATCGATCCGTACCAAATTGGCCGGTGGCTTTGCCGTCATGGTGTGTCTCAGCCTGTTTCTGGGCGGGATCGGGGCCTATAACCTGAAAGCCTCGCAGAACCGGATGGAGGCTCTGCGAACTGGGCCCATTGCGCAGAACGAGCGGCTGCTCTCGGTTCGCACGTCCGTTTCCGACATCGGGCGCCTGGTCAACACTTTGCCTTCGGTAGACGGCAGCACGTTCGGCGACACGCAAAAGGCCATTCAGGATCGAGCCGACAGCGCGTTCGCCACACTCGCGGAATATCGCGAACAGGCTCCCAAAACCGAGCGAGCGTCCGTCGATACGCTGAAGGGTGGTATCGAGACCTATCTGCGGATGACCAAGCAAGCTTCGGACTTGCTGACGACCCCAGCGAGCGATCCGACCCGGCGAGCCGAGGCTTTGGAGAGCGCGCGTTCGATCTTGGGTGGCGGAATGCAGCCGACCATGGTCGCCATGATCAGCCAAGTGAAGACGCAGCTGTCGCGCGAGAAGAAGCGCATGGACGCGTTGACAGCGGAAATCAACGCGGCTGACCACCAGACCTTCGTGCAATTGTCGGCTTTGGTCGGCGGCGCCGTCGTGATCGGTCTGGTTTTGGCGGCCTGGCTTGGCCTGTCGATCTCGCGCGGCCTGTCGCGCGCCGTGGATCTGGCGCGCCGCATCGGATCGGGCGACCTCACGCAGCGTATCGAGGTGAAGGGCCGTGACGAGCTGGCCGATCTCCAGCGCGCCATGAGCGACATGACGGTCAAGCTTTCCGAAATCGTCTCGGGCGTTCGCGCCTCGTCGTCCTTGGTTGCGGCCGGTTCCGCCCGCTCGGCGTCCACCGCCGAGAAGCTGTCGTCCGGCTCGACCGAGCAGGCTGCGGCCTCCGAACAGGCCTCGGCGGCGATCGAGGAGATGACTGCCAACATCCGCCAGAACGCCGACAACGCGTCCACCACCGAGAAGATCGCGGCGCAGGCCGCCGAACATGCCGGCACCACAGGCGATGCGGTGGCGCAATCGACGCAGGCCATGCGCGAGATTGCCGAAAAGATCGCCGTGGTGCAGGAGATCGCCCGTCAGACGGACCTGCTCGCGCTGAACGCCGCCATCGAGGCGGCCCGCGCCGGACAGCACGGCAAGGGCTTCGCGGTCGTCGCCTCGGAAGTGCGCAAGCTCGCCGAGCGCAGTCAGGCGGCGGCGACCGAGATCGGCGATCTGTCGAGCCGCACGCTGATCGTCGCCGAGGATGCCGGCTCGCGTCTGGAAAAGCTGGTGCCGGACATCAAAAAGACGGCGGAGCTGGTGTCGGAAATCTCGGCGGCCTGCCGCGAACAGTCGATCGGCATCGAGCAGATCAATCAGGCGATCGGGCAGCTGGATCAGGTCACGCAGGCCAATGCCGGCGCGGCCAACGAGATGACGGCGACGGCCGAGCAACTGGCGTCCGAAGCGGGCCGCCTCGAAGAGCGCGCGGGCTACTTCCGGATGACGGATGCCGAGCGCGACGCGCTGATCCAGGCCGAAGCGCTGGAGATCGAAGCCACCAATCGCGAGACCGAAGCGCGCAAGACCGCGCGCAAGCCGGCGGCCCCGGTCAAAACGGTGACCAAGGCGACGGCTTCGCCTGCCGCAAAGCCCGCCGCATCGGCCTCCGCCGGCGCGCCCAAGTCTGCGCGCCCCGCCAAGCTGCCAGTGAAGCTGGCATCCGTCGAAGACGATCTGTTCGAAAGCGGCCCGGCCGCCAACCCTGTCCATTCGCTTCAAGCGCAGGCGGCGGGCTTTGCGGCGGCCAAGCCGGCGAGCAGCGGCGGCTTCTCGCTGGATCTCGACGGCGGAGACGGGTTCGAGCGCATGAGCCGATAAGGCGCGCAAAGCCCTCTCAGGACAGGCCGGGCGCGCAACCGTCCGGCCTGTGTCGTTTCGGAGGGCTTTGTCTGCGTTGAGGGTCTCTCTGGAGACTTGTTGGCTGGAGAGGGGTTTGGGGCGGGCCGGCGGCTTTTCGCCGTCGCTTCGTTGCCAATCCTCGGCCCTGCCGCTGGCACCCACTGCATCGGAAGCCTCGCGGCATCGGAAAGGCGCTTGCTGGCTCTACCCGTCGTGTTGCCAGCAGACCTATACGCGCGGTGGATGATCGCAGGCCAGACGCGCAAGCGCTCATCAAGCGTCCTGGCGCGTGGGGAAGGCGCCGAGCAAACCGGGGAAGCGGAGCCTAAAGGCCAATTCCCGCGCCTGCCGCGCGACAGCAACCCGGCCACGCTCGACACACGGAGCGGCTTCGCTTGCTTGACTTCGAATCTGTCTGGAAGGCCGGTGAAATGGTGGAGCTGAGCGGGATCGAACCGCTGACCTCGTCATTGCGAACGACGCGCTCTCCCAACTGAGCTACAGCCCCGTCCACCGGTGAGAGCGGATTTAGATCGGGGAGGGGGTGACTGTCAAGCGGCCGCATCTGATTCGGCCCACGGCCTTCAAATTGGCGGCATGGGGATGGGCTGCGTTAGGAAAATCCCCATCTCCCTGACCGATTGTGCGATAGCACACAAGGTTCATCAGCCAGAGGCTCCCCATGCTTGCCGTCGTTCAGGTCGTTCTTCTGATCCTCAACATCCTCTGGTGGATCATTATCGTCTCGGCCATCCTGTCTTGGCTGCTGGCCTTCAACATTCTCGACTATCGCAACAATTTCGTGCGCACGGTCACCGATACGCTCAATCGCATGACGGAGCCGCTCTATCGGCCGATCCGCAATATGCTGCCCAATCTCGGCGGACTCGACCTGTCGCCGCTCGTGGTGCTGATTGCGATCTTCTTCCTGCAGCAGCTGATCTATCTCTACATCGTGCCGGCGATCTACCGCGCGGGCATCTGATGCTTCTGTCCGTGCGCCTGACGCCGCGCGCGTCGAGCGACCGGATCGACCGGATCGAGGCTTCGCCCGAGGGGTGGCGCATTGAGGCGCGGGTCCGGGCCGTGCCGGAAAAGGGACTCGCCAACGAGGCCCTGATCCGTGTGATCGCGGACGGTCTCGGTGTTCCGAAATCCAGCCTCTCGATCGCCTCGGGCTCCAAGGGGCGGGAAAAGCGGTTGCGCTTCGAGGGCGACGAGGCGAGGCTGAACGAGGCGCTGCGCGCGCATCCGCTCGCGGCCTCGTCGCAAGACGCCTGACGCGAACGTGTGGAGCGTGTCGATCCGGCCTCGGCCGTGTCACGACCCCCAACGCAAAAGGCGCGAGGCTCGATCTGAGCCCCGCGCCTTTTCAATTTGTGAGGCTCAATGGGAGCACGCGATCAGGCGTTTTCCTGGCCGACCGGCGTCTTGTTCTTTTCCTTTTCGGACGCTTCGTCATAGCGCGTCACAGCTTCGGAAATGAGCTTGCGCGCTTCGGCCGCATCGCCCCAGCCGCCGATCTTCACCCACTTGCCGGGCTCCAGATCCTTGTAGTGCTCGAAGAAGTGCTCGATCTGCTTGAGCGTGATTTCCGGCAGGTCGGTATATTCCTCAACCTTCACGTAGCGCTGCGTCAGGGCCGGCGAGGGAACGGCGATGACCTTCTCGTCCAGACCCTTGTTGTCCTCCATCTTGAGGACGCCGATCGGGCGGCAGTTGATCACGCAGCTCGGGAAGAGCGGGCGCGTCGAGCAGACGAGAACGTCGATCGGATCGCCATCGTCCGACAGCGTGTGGGGAACGAAGCCGTAGTTCCCGGGATAGGTCATCGGCGTGTACAGGAAGCGATCGACGAAGAGAGCGCCGGACTCCTTGTCCATCTCGTACTTGATCGGGTGGCCGCCGACCGGCACCTCGATGATGACGTTGATGTCCTCGGGTGGGTTCGTGCCCCGGGCGATGGCGTCGATGCGCATGGGAAAACTCCTCGAAAGCGTCGCGCGTGTCTAACCGCTCGCCGGCCCCGAGGCAATTGGAGGCCCTGATTTCCTTGCTGGAAGGTTAAGATCAGCGCTGGGCCGACCCCAAACGAAGGCGACGCCGACCTCGCCCTCTCGAACCCAGATCGGAAACCCGCCTCAGGCGAAGGTAAAGGCCAGTTTGCGCAGGGTCACGTCCTCGAAGGTTTCAGTGCCCGAGGCGACGTCGAGACCCCCTTCCGCCTCGTAGAAGCGAACCGCGCCGTCATTGTCCTCGAGCGCCCAGACGGCGGTTCCTGTCAGGCCGCGCGAGCGGAGCAACATGCGCGCGGCCGAGAAGAGCCGCCGCCCATATCCGATGCCCTGGAACTCGGGCCGGAGATAAAGCTCGTAGACTTCGCCCTCCACGCCCAGCGCGCGGGTGCGATTTCGCCCAAGCGTCGCATAGCCGCCCATTTCGCCGCCATATTGCAAGACGAGAATGGTCGCCTGATTGTGGATCGCGCTCTCCCACCAAGCCGGATTGCGGCGCTCGATCATGCGCGACAAAGCCTTGTGGGGGATCAGCCCGGCATAGGTGCCGCGCCAAGACGCTTCGTGTGTACGGGAAAGACCCGCCGCGTCGCGGGCCTCGGCCAATCGGATCTCTGCGGCGATCGTCTTCATCTGGCATTAACCATGATGGGCGATTTCCGATCCTGCGCGGGATAAAAAATCACGCGGCGATTCGGCAAGAGCATGGTTCATCGGGAAGGGTCGTACCCCCTCGGCGCCGGCTCGGCAACGGCTTGACGCGCGCGAAAATGCCTCGTCTGCTTCGCGCTTCGCCAGACCCTCAGCCGCGCCCGAGCACGCCGCCCGCCAGCGCCTTCTGAATGCCGGCAATGTTGGCCCCGCGCGACAGGTTCTGCGTGAAGGGCTGGGTCTGGCCCGACACCCAGATGCGCAATTCGGCATCCGTGTCGAACGAGCCGGCGGTTTCCACTGAGAACATGGTGACGGCGCGATAGGGGATCGAATGATACTGACGCTTGCGCCCGGTCATGCCCTGCTTGTCGATCAGGATGACGCGCCGGTCGGTGAAGACGAGCTGGTCCCGCATCAGCTGAAAGGCGATCTCGATCCCTTCGTTGGGCAGGAGAACCGGCTCCAGTTCCCTCGACAGGCTGCCGACATCGAGATCGCTGGCAAGGCCGAGAAGCCCGTTGAGAAAGCCCATGGTTCTGGTCTCCGTTGGAAATTCCATCCGCTCTGCCGGGCGGTCGCGAAGGAGATGGGAGCACCGGACGTCGAGCGCGAGCCGATCCGCGACGTTTCCCGGTCACGAAACCGTGCGGGTGGCCAGGTCGGCGCGCCCGGCGATCAAGCGCTGCTGGCGTCCTTGTCCTCCCGCTCCGGCCAGCCGGCGACGACGACCTTGCCGAGCATCGTGCCGGTCTCGCTGAGCCTGTGGCCCTCGCGGATCGTCGCGGCCGAGATGGGGGAAAGCGTGCGCGTGCGGGTCGAGCGAAGCCGCCCGGCATCCACCAATCGCGAAATCTCCGACAGGAGCCGATGCTGCTCGATCATGTCGGCGGTCTGGAAGAGAGGCCGCGTAAACATGTACTCGAAATGCAGCGAAACGGACTTGAAGCGGATCGGCGCGAGGTCCAGCGCGGCGCTGTCGATCACGCAGAGTTCGCCGAACGGGCGGATCAGCGCTCCGATGTCATTCATATGTGCAGGGGTTTGGGTCAGGGCGAAAACATAGTCCACCGGCCCGAGGCCGAGTTCGGCGATCTGCGGGGCCATGGGCCGCGAGTGATCGATCACATGGTGGCAGCCATGCTCCAGGGCGAAGGCACGGGTCTCCTCGCGCGAGGCCGTGCCGATCACGGTGAGCGCCGTCAACTGGCGCGCCAGCTGCGTGGCGATGGAGCCGACCCCACCGGCAGCCCCGATCACCAGAAGCGTGCCGCGTTCGGTCTCGTCGGGTTGAATGCGGAACCGGTCGAACAGGGTTTCCCAAGCCGTGATGGCGGTCAGCGGCAGCGCCGCGGCGTCCGCGAAATCCAGGCGATCCGGCTTGCGCGCCACGATGCGCTCGTCCACCAGCTGGAACTCGGCATTGGAGCCCTGCCGATCCACCGCGCCGGCATAGAAGACCGCATCGCCCGGCCGAAACAGGGTCGCGTCGTCACCCGCCGCTTCCACCACGCCGCTGGCGTCGAAGCCCAGAACGCGCGGGAAGCGACCGGGATCGTCCAGCGGTCCGCGCTGCTTGGTGTCCACCGGATTGATCGAGACCGCTTCCACGCGCACCAGGAGATCGCGGCCCGTGGGAAACGGGCGCGGCAGATCGAGATCGCTCAGATGCTCGACGGCCTTGTCGGGAGGCGAGGTTTCATATCCGACTGCCCGCATGATGTCCTGTCCTTCAGCCTCGACGCGTCCTGTCTCTCGTTCCACTTCGAGCTATCGCGGGGCGAGGTGGGATCAAGCGGGATGGCGTCAAAAACCGTTGGGCGACGTCAGCCGGAGGGCGGGGCATCCTGTGTCATGTTCGTTGCGATCTGCCGGCCCGTTTCCAGAAGCACGACCTGAAGAAGGCGCGAGACGATATCGATGCCCAGGCCTTCCGCCAGATCATGGGCTCGAATCAGCGTATCCACGAGTTCGTCCTCCGGGGCTTCGGATACGGCCAGCGAGGCGCGCGCGGAGAGGATGAGGCCGACATAGGACCGGCAGCTCCCATCCGCCTCGCGCACCGGCAGGCCGAAGCTTCGCACCCAGATCACGCTCTGGGCCGGACCGAGCACGCGATAAATCTCGAAAAACGGGTCCTGCCGTCGGCGAACGGCCGCTACGCGCGCCGTCAGGGACACCCGGTCCTGGTGATGAAGCTGTTCGAGAAAGCGCTCGGATGAAACGCCCAGTCGGCCCCAGGCGGCGGGGAGGTCGAACAAGCGGCAAACGCGCTCATCGGCAAAGAACAGACCGGCGTCGAAATCCCAGCGCCATGTACCCGTAATGCCGGTCGGAAGAGAGATCGACGGGAGGACTGAGGAATGAGGCATGATGTTCCAAGTCCCGCAGACACGACAAGTCCTACTTGAAACGCATTCCGCGCGGGGTGAAGCCAACTGCACGAAAAAGTTCGATAGGCGAATAATTTTCCCGCCGGAAAGTAAAGCGCGTTGGGGTTTATAAACATTCAGCCAACAAAAAAGGGACGCGGCCGAACGCCGCGTCCCTTCGAGTTTTACAGATCGACCAGAAGCCTCAGGCGACCTTACGGCTCTTTTCGAAACGCTTGCGCTCGTTCGGGTCGAGATAGAGCTTGCGCAGGCGGATGTTCTTGGGCGTCACCTCGACCAGCTCGTCGTCCTGAATCCAGGAGAGAGCGCGGTCCAGCGTCATGCGGATCGGCGTGGTGAGGCGCACGGCCTCGTCCTTGCCGGCGGCGCGGATATTGGTGAGCTGCTTGCCCTTGAGGACGTTCACTTCCAGATCGTTGTCGCGCGAGTGAATGCCGATGATCATGCCGGCATAAACCTTGACGCCGGGATCGATCACCATCGGACCGCGATCTTCGAGGTTGAACATGGCGTAGGCCACGGCCTCGCCCGCCGCGTTGGCGATGAGAACGCCATTGTTACGGCCCGGCAGCTCGCCCTTGTAGGGAGCGTAGGAATGGAACAGGCGGTTCATGATCGCCGTGCCGCGCGTGTCGGTCAGGAGTTCCGACTGGTAGCCGATCAGGCCGCGCGTCGGCGCGAGGAAGACCAGACGCTGGCGGCCGCCGCCCGAAGGACGCAGCTCCTTCATCTCGCCCTTGCGCTCGCTCATCTTCTGAACGACGACGCCCGAATGCTCCTCGTCGACGTCGATCACGACCTCTTCGATCGGCTCCAGCGTCTCACCCGTCGCTTCGTCCTTCTGCATGACGACGCGGGGACGCGACACGCCGAGCTCGAAGCCCTCGCGGCGCATGGTCTCGATCAGAACGGCAAGCTGAAGTTCGCCGCGACCCGAGACGAAGAACGAGTCCTTGTCCTCGGATTCTTCGATCTTGAGCGCCACATTGCCCTCGGCTTCCTTGAAGAGACGGTCGCGGATCACGCGGCTCGTCACCTTGTCGCCTTCGGTGCCCGCAAGCGGGCTGTCGTTGACGATGAAGCTCATGGTCACGGTCGGCGGGTCGATCGGCTGCGCGACGAGCGGCTCGTTCACCTGCGGATCGCAGAACGTGTCGGCGACTGTGCCCTTCTGCAGGCCGGCGATGGCGACGATGTCGCCCGCCTCGGCGTAGTCGATCGGCGTGCGCTCCAGACCCCGGAAGGCGAGGATCTTGGAAATGCGGCCCGATTCCAGCAGCTGGCCTTCGCCGTTCAGAACCTTGACGGCCTGGTTCGGCTTGATCGAGCCGGACTGGATACGGCCCGTGATGAGGCGGCCAAGGAAGGGGTTGGCTTCCAGGATCGTGCCGATCATCTTGAACGGCTCGTCCTTGCTGGCCGTGTCCGGCTCGGGAACGTGCTTCAGGATGAGGTCGAACAGCGGCTCCAGGCCCTTGTCCTGCGGACCATCGGGCGCATCGGCCATCCAGCCGCCGCGGCCCGAGCCGTAGACGACAGGGAAGTCGAGCTGGTCTTCGGTCGCGTCGAGATTGACGAAGAGATCGAAGATCTCGTTCAGAACCTCTTCGTGGCGCTCGTCCGGGCGGTCGATCTTGTTGATGGCGACGATCGGCTTGAGGCCGACCTTGAGCGCCTTGCCGAGCACGAACTTGGTCTGCGGCATCGGGCCTTCGGAGGCATCCACCAGGATGACGGCGCCGTCCACCATGTTCAGGATGCGCTCGACCTCGCCGCCGAAATCGGCGTGTCCCGGCGTGTCCACGATGTTGATGCGGACATCCTTCCACACCACCGAGGTCGCCTTGGCGAGAATGGTGATGCCACGCTCTTTTTCGAGGTCGTTGGAATCCATCGCCCGCTCTTCGGTGCGCTGGTTCTCGCGGAACGCGCCGGACTGGGCAAGGAGCTTGTCGACCAGTGTCGTCTTGCCATGGTCGACGTGCGCGATGATCGCGATGTTGCGAAGCTTCATGAAGGCTCACCGAAAGGAGTTGGAACGCGGCAAAGGGCGCGTCTCAAGGAAACGGCCCACCATTTCGCGGTCATTGGGTCGCTTCATAACGGATTTTTCGCAAAAGCGAAAGGGAGGGTCGGCAAAGACCCTCCCTTGCAGATTCGCCGGGGCTCCCGATCATGCCCCTCAGGCGGCGAAGCCGCGCTTGCGCATCATGGCGTCCGGGTCCGGCGCGCGCCCCCGGAACCGTTCGTAAAGAAGGGCCGGGTCGTCGCTATTGCCGGCGGAATAGATGAAGTCGCGAAGCTTGCGGGCCGTTTCGGGGTCGAATGCATCGCCGGTTTTCTCGAAGGCCTCGAAGGCGTCCGCGTCCAGGACTTCCGACCACATGTAGGAGTAATAGCCCGACGAATAGCCATCGCCCGAGAAGACATGAGCGAAATGCGGCGAGCGATGGCGCATCACCATTTCCGCCGGCATCCCGAGCCCGTCCAGAATCTCGCGCTCGCGCGCCATCGGGTCGGCGGGGGCTGTTCCCTCCTGGTGGAACAGAAGATCCACCAGGGCGGAGGACGTGTATTCCACCGTGTTGAACCCAGCATCATAGGTGCGCGCGGCCTTGAGCTTGTCGGCCTCCGTTTGCGGGAGCGGCTCGCCCGTCACCGCATGGCGCGCATGACGCTCCAGAATCTCGGGCACATCCAGCCAGTGCTCGAACAGCTGCGAGGGCAGTTCCACGAAATCGCGCGAGACGGCGGTGCCGGCGAGCGAGGGATAGGTCACATCCGACAGGAGCCCGTGCAGGGCGTGGCCGAACTCGTGGAACAGCGTGCGCGCGTCGTCCACCGAGAGCAGCGCCGGCTCGCCCTTGGCCGGCTTGGCGAAGTTGCAGATATTGTAGATCACCGGCGTCTGGCCGCCGTCGATCCCGTGCTGCGAGCGCAGAGCGCTCATCCAGGCGCCGGAGCGTTTGGAGGAGCGGGCGAAATAATCGCCGATGAAGAGGCCGCGCGCCGTCCCGTCCCGATCCAGAACGCGCCAGCCTCGCGCGTCCGGGTGCCAGGCCTTGAGACCGGGCAGGGGCTCGAAGCGCAGGCCGAACAGGCGGTTCGCCACGTCGAAGGCCGCCTCGATCATCCGGTCCAACGTGAAATACGTCTTGAGGGCGCTTTCATCGATGGCGAATTCGGCGTGCCGGCGTTTCTCCGACCAGTAGCGCCAGTCCGCCGCCGTGAAGGGCGCGTTCGTGCCGCTGTCGACCGCCAGGGCGCGCAGCGTCTCGGCATCGCGTAGCGCGGCGTCCCGCGCCTTCTCCCAGACGCGCGTCAGCAGCGCTTCCACGTTGGCCGGGGTCTTGGCCATCGTGTCGTCGAGCTTGTAATGCGCGAAACTCTCGAACCCAAGGAGCTTGGCCTTTTCGGCGCGCAGGCTCAGCATCTCGGTGATGATAGGGCGGTTGTCATGCGCCGCGTCCATCTCGCCGCGCCGTGTCCAAGCCGCGAAAAGTTCGGTGCGCAGCGCAGGATTCGGGCAGAAGGTCAGGAAGGGCACAATCACGGAGCGAGAAAGGGTGACGACGTGGCCCGTCAAGCCGCGCTCCTCGGCGGCATCCCGCATCGAGGAGAGAAGAAATCCGGGCAGGCCGACCAGGTCCGCCTCCTCCACGGGACGCGCGAAGGCGCGCTCGTCATGCAGCACATTCTGCGAGAACTGGGTTCCCAGTTCCGCCAGCCGGGCATTGATGTCGGACAAGCGCTCGCGCGCCTCGCCCTGGAGCTTGGCGCCCGAGCGCACGAAGCTGGAATGCGTGCGCTCCAGGAGCCTTAGAGCCTCGGGCGAAAGGCCGAAATCGGCGCGCCGCGCGAAGACATGATCGATCCGCGCGAACAAGGCGGCGTTCAGCGTGATGCGAGAGGAATGGCGCGAAAGCTGAGGGGAAACAGTGCGTTCCACTGTCTGCAGATCGTCATTTGTATGCGCGCCGGCCAGAGCGTAGAACAGCGACGCGATGCGGCTGAGTGCGCGTCCCGACCGCTCCATAGCCAAAATCGTATTGTCGAAATCAGGCTCTGCCGGGTCCGCGGCAATGGCATCGATTTCCTCGGCGTGCAGCCCGATCCCCCGATCGAATCCTTGGGTGAAGTCCTGGGGCAACAGCGCGTCGAAATGCGGAAGGGTTTCCGGTGATTCGAAGGCCACACGAACGTCGAATTCGGCAATCTTTTGTTCGAGGGGGGCAGGTTCGATCATTTGCAGGCTTTTCATTAGGTTGGAACACGGTTAGGTCGATAAGTGCTTTCCCTTAGAAAGGACTTCTGGTTAGGACATTAGGCAAGTCTTCGGAAGATTACAAAAAATTTAGTAATTTGGGTCTATTATAAGTGACCCTGAGGAGCGTGGTCGCGACGTGTCTGAGCTTACAACAGGGAATATGTTCGGGTTCTTGCTGACAGATACATCTAGATTGTTTCGTCAGTATTTCGAACGAATGGTCAGCGAGAGCGGTTTCGGTCTGACGCCGGGCGAAATCCGCGCTTTGACGCATGTCTTGCGCTTTCGCGGCTCCCGTCAGGCGCTTCTGGCCGAGCGAATGGGCGTCGAGCCGATGACGCTTTCGGCCTATCTCGATCGTCTCGAAGCGCGCGGTCTCATCAAGCGCATGATGGATTCCAGCGACCGGCGCGCCAAGCTGATCGAGCCGACCGACGCAGCCTTCGTCATGATGAGCGAGCTGGAGCCGCTGTTCGGGCGTATCCTGCACCAGCTGATGCAGGGCATGAGCGAAGACGAGACCCTGGCCGTGACCAAGGGCCTGGAAAAGCTGCGCGCCAATCTCGTGTCCGACCCGCAACTCGTCTGCGCCTCCGCGTCCGCCATCGGCAACACGCCGCTCGCGGTGCTCTGACCCCACCATGTTCCCGGCGGTTCCGGCCGCTGGCGCCTCTCAGGCGGCAAGGATGCCGCCCTCTCCTCGTAGTGGCAACAATGCCGCTTATTCGGCCGCCATGGCCGACGCGCCCAGAGACAACATCGCTTCGGCCGCGATGGCGAAGGAGCGCACTCTGGCCCGGTGGTCGTGGATCTGCCCGGTCAAGATGAGTTCGTCCGGCTTGTAGCGCTCGATCAATGCGGCAAGCCCTGTCTGAACCGTCTCGCGCGAACCCGACACCGACACCCGCAACGCCTCATCCACACCCGGCCGGAAGGCGGGGTCGATCACCGCGTCGATATCATCCACGGGGCGGGGAAGCGGGCCGGGATGGCCCGAGCGCAGATTGGCGAAGGCCTGCTGCATGGAACTCTTGAGGCGCAACGCCTCCCGGTCCGTTTCGGCCGCGAAGACATTGGCCGCCAGCATGAAGTAGGGCTTGTCCAGCGTCGGCGAGGGCCGGAACGTCTGGCGATAGACCTCGATCGCATCCTCCAGCGCGCCCGGCGCGAAATGCGAGGCGAAGGCATAGGGCAGGCCGAGATGGGCGGCGAGCTGCGCGCCGTAGAGGCTGGAGCCGAGAATCCAGACGGGCACATGGGTGCCGACGCCCGGCACCGCGCGCAGTCGCTGGTGCGGCGCGGCCTCGTCGAAATAGCTCATCAACTCCACCACATCCTGCGGAAAATTGTCGGAGCTTTCCAAGTTTCGGCGTAGCGCACGGGCCGTCAGCATATCCGTGCCCGGCGCACGGCCGAGACCCAGATCGATGCGACCGGGATGAAGCGTGGCCAGCGTCCCGAACTGTTCGGCGATCACCAGCGGCGCATGGTTCGGCAGCATGATGCCGCCCGCACCAACGCGGATGCGGCTGGTGCCGGCCGCGACATGGCCGATCACCACCGCCGTCGCCGCGCTGGCAATGCCCGTCATGTTGTGGTGTTCGGCCAGCCAGAAACGGTTGTAGCCGAGCCGCTCGGTCTCGCGTGCGAGGTCCAAGGTGTTGCTCAGCGCATCGGCCGCGGTGCTGCCGTCCGGAATGGGCGAAAGGTCGAGAACGGAATAGGGAATCATCGTTCGGTCACCATATGGTTTTCTCCCAAGTGGGGAGGATGGTGGACGATGTGAAGACCGGGGAGCGAAAGCGGGCGGCGGAGCGGGCCGCTGCGGCGCTGGCTGCGCCGGGCGCTTGCGCCTCCAGCAGAGCGGCATCGAACGCGCTTCGATGCCATGCAAAAGGCCGACGGATCGCTCCGCCGGCCTCGTCTCTCAGGGGATGGGATCAGAGACCGTTGCGCTTGGCGAGCGTGCGCAGGCGGAGCGCATTCAGCTTGATGAAGCCGGCCGCGTCCTTCTGGTCGTAGGCGCCCTGGTCGTCCTCGAAGGTGACGAGCTTGTCGGAGTAGAGCGACTTGGGGCTCGTGCGGCCGGTGACCATGACATTGCCCTTGTAGAGCTTCAACGTCACCTCGCCCTCGACATGCTCCTGGCTCTTGTCGATCAGCGCCTGCAGCATCTCGCGCTCGGGGCTGAACCAGAAGCCGTAATAGATCAGCTCGGCATAGCGCGGCATCAGATCGTCTTTCAGATGCGCCGCGCCGCGATCCAGCGTGATGCTCTCGATGGCGCGGTGCGCGGCCAGCAGGATCGTGCCGCCGGGGGTCTCGTAGACGCCGCGCGACTTCATGCCGACGAAGCGGTTCTCGACCAGATCGAGACGGCCGATGCCGTTATCGCGGCCCAAATCGTTGAGCTTGGCAAGCAGCGTGGCGGGCGACAGGCGCTCGCCATTGATCGACACGGCGTCGCCGCGCTCGAAGCCGACCGTGATGATGGTCGCCTTGTCGGGCGCGGCCTCGGGCGAGATCGTGCGCATATGGACATATTCCGGCGCCTCGACGCTCGGGTCTTCCAGCACCTTGCCCTCGGAAGAGGAATGGAGGAGGTTCGCGTCCACCGAGAAGGGGGCCTCGCCCTTCTTGTCCTTGGCGACCGGAATCTGGTGCTGCTCGGCGAACTCCAGAAGGTCGGTGCGCGACTTGAAGCTCCAGTCGCGCCAGGGGGCGATGATCTTGATGTCGGGGTTCAGCGCATAGGCCGAAAGCTCGAAGCGGACCTGATCGTTGCCCTTGCCGGTCGCCCCATGGGCGATGGCGTCCGCGCCGGTGCGCTTGGCGATCTCGATGAGATGCTTGGAGATGAGCGGGCGGGCGATCGAGGTGCCGAGCAGATAGACGCCCTCATAGACGGCGTTGGCGCGGAACATCGGGAACACGAAGTCGCGCACGAATTCCTCACGCACGTCTTCGATGAAAATCTCCTTGATGCCGAGCATCTCGGCCTTGCGGCGCGCGGGCTCCAGCTCTTCGCCCTGGCCGAGATCGGCGGTGAAGGTGACGACCTCGGCGCCCAGCTCCGTCTGGAGCCATTTCAGGATGATCGAGGTGTCGAGGCCGCCGGAATAGGCGAGAACCACCTTCTTGACGTCGCGCGGAAGAGCCATGTTTCGGAAAGTCCCCGGAAAGATGAAACTGCCTTGGGGCTTATCTCAGGCGGCGGCGCGAAGAAAGAGCCAGCGCGTCCGCACCCATGCCATTCGGCCGGTCGAGGTGACATGCCGGGCCGCGCCGAGCAGCGGCTCGCGCCATTGCCCGTCCACACCGGCGTCGATCCGCGCACCATAGGCATGGGTGATCGAGCGCAGCGCCAGAATCGTGGTGGCGACGATCAGCCAGGAGATCACGACGTCGGACAGGAAATGGCTGCCGAAGGCAATGCGATTGAGAGAAAAGACGAGGCCGGGCAGCGTGAGGGCGAGAGCGACCGGCGCCCGCCAGCCGCGCGGCGCGAGATAGGCCAGCGCCAGCATGGCCATGGCCGAGGCCGCCTCGCCGGACGAAAAGGAGCAATTGCTGTGGCAGGCGTTCGAGATCTGCCAGGGCAGGGTGAAGGTCTTGTTGCCGCCGAAGAGAAGAATATGCTCCGGCCGCGCGCGGCCCATCGTATTCTTCAGAATATGGACGATGCCAAGGCAAGCAACGAGATAGACGCCGAGCACATGAAGCAAGGCGTGGGGCGGGGGAAGGCGCGAGCGAGCGCCCCAGACGCCGCGCCCGAGAAGCGCCACCAGAAGGGCGACCGCGATCCAGATCGGCAAGGCGCGGTTGAGATCGCGAATGGCGAGCAGCGTCTCGTTGCGCGCCAGCGGAAAGCCCTCGCCCGGAACAGCGAAAAGGCCGGATACGGCGAGGTCCAGCCCTGGAAACAGTGCGAAGGTGAGGCTGGCGAGAGCCAGAAGCACGAGGAGGGTGGCGACCGGCGCGCCTTGCGCGAGCGCCAGAGCGGCGCGGAGAGGGTGTCGCCGCGCGGGCGTACGGATGCGGGGTCTGCACCGATCGAAAGCCGACCCATCCGCCCAGATCATCCGCCCGCTCCCGTTGTCGATTTCCTATGAGGCGCGGGAGAATCCGCGCGAAGCAGGGTCCCAATACCAGAGGCGGCTTAAGGCTTTTTATTAAATCGATGTCATCTTCATGAAGAATACTTAGAGATACTGAATATCACCCAGGAGGAAAAGTAGAGCTGGTCCGAAGGGAGAGCGCTGCTCCGACCCACGCAACCGCCGGAGTGGAAGGCGGTGCCATGTCGAGGGCCGCAAAGCATTGGTCGCCACCATCCTTCCGGCGCCTTGGGTTCGGTCAGGCGCGGCTTGGCCTGCAGCCCGCAGGCGCTTGCCCCCGCCAGCGGAGCGCATGGTCGCAGGCTGTCCCCTGACGGGAATCTCGAGCGAAGGGCAGGCGAGGAAACGGTCCCTCACGTTGGCGTGGAACCGAACCTGTGCCGCGCCTCGGCTGATAGGGAGGGCGGTGTCAACCAACCCGAGACCGCACAGGCCGATAGGATGGAGGTCGTCCGCTGCCCTCGAGCCGTTGGGCAGAGTTCATCCTGATGATGCCGCGCCGTGCCCCGTCGCCAAGCTTCAGCCAGCCGCCGCCACACGGAATTGCCGCCCGCAAGATTCCGGTTGCCAGCCGGTCGGTTTCGCGCGAATCCAAAGGGCCTCGCGCTCGAAAGACACGCTCTTGACCTTTCTGCCCGAATTCTCCGCCCTGCTTGCCTTCACGCTGGCCGCGATCGTTCTCACGGTCACGCCCGGCCCGGACATGACCCTGTTCCTCGGGCGCACCCTCGCGCAGGGGCGGCGGGCCGGAATCGCCGCCATGCTAGGGGCCTGCTCGGGCGTTCTCGTCCATACGACGGCGGCCGCGATCGGCCTGTCGGCTCTGGTGGCGGCCTCGCCGGAAGCCTTTCTGGCGCTGAAGGTCGCGGGCGCGGCCTATCTCGCCTGGCTCGCCTTCGGGGCGATCCGCAACGGTTCGTCCTTCTCGCTGGACAAGGAAGCCGTGCCGCCGCAATCCTTCTTCCGCAACTGGCTCACGGGCGTCGGGATCAATCTTCTGAACCCGAAGATCATCCTGTTCTTCGTCACCTTCCTGCCGCCCTTCGTGGCGGCGGGCGATCCCTATGCCGGGCAGAAGCTCTTCTTCCTGGGCGTGTATTTCATCGTGATCGCCGTGCCCATGTCGATCGGCATGATCTTCGCGGCCGATAGCATCGCCGCCACGCTCAAGCAGAAGCCGAGCGTCATGCGCGCGATCGACTGGCTGTTCGCCTCGGTCTTCTCCGCCTTCGCGGTCCACATCCTCCTAGCGCGCGCCTGACGGGCGCCGGGCGAACAGCGTTGGTCATGAACTGGTTCGGTTGGGCGCTGGCCTCTGCCGCCTTCGCGACGCTGACGGCGATCTTCGGGAGGATCGGCGTGTCCGGCATCCAATCCGACTATGCCGCATTTCTGCGTACGCTGGTGATCCTCATGCTGATCGCGGGCATCGTGAGCGTCGGTGGCCATTGGCGCAGCCCGGCCGAACTTCCCGGCCGCTCGCTCGCCTTTCTCACTCTGTTCGGCCTTGCCACCGGGGCGTTCTGGCTGTGCTATGGGGTTCGAACTCGCGACCACATGATTGAGAGCTCAGGTCGAACATTAAGAAAATCAACACTTAAAGCAGAGACGCAAAAATATCTCACCTTCTCAATCGATCTGAACAATTCGAGGTTTAGATTTTCTGTCGCAGAATAGGCAGCATTCAGCAGATTATACGGCCAGCTTTTTAAATTTTTCTGGCAGTAAATTTGAAATTATGAAGACAGGCAGGCCAAGACCAACTCCAAGGACAATGTAAATAATCGACATTTCTAATATGACAAACCTCGTTCCAAAAATTATATGATATTTTCCGTAGCCATGTATTGTTTCCATTCTAATATCGCCGAAGTGAGTGAAGAAAGCTAAGCCAAATAGAGCGACACCGCCGATCATCGAAGGTAGCTTTTCTGTTTCAGATTTGCTCAGTTTTAGGTCAGAGCCATGTTTCATGCTAAATCTGAAGACTTTCAAAAGGTAGCGCATGTTAAATATCACGCAAATTAAAGAAATCAAACTGAGCAGAGCATACCTGTATCCCAAGCAGGATTCACCTGTATTGAGGTTCACTGCATTTGTATGAATTACATTTGGAAGTATTTTGAATGCGATGGGGAATGATATATCTGAAATAAGGATAATAATTTTTTCCGGAGCCATTAGAAGAAATAACGCGGCGAATGCTATCTGGATACATGTGTCACGCATGAACTTCCAATATAAGACTCTTTGGAATGTAGGTGGTCCATATAATAATTTTTTGATTGGAGGGCTTTTTTGATGGGAATAAGTTGCGTTCATTTGATCGGTTTCAATAATATTAAAGTTGCATATTTTTTAGAGAGTCGTCTATGACGTGCGAATTTATGCGGTGTGACTTCCAGGAACTTTGCAAAGAAAGGGGGTGCTTTCAAAGTTAAGATATCTTAATATTCTTGGTTGCGACATTTGAAAAATGTTTTTATTAAAATATTATAAACATATTATAGAATTCCGTAGATAGGTCTAGAAGCGTCATAATCTACTTATGTGGTTGCGGCCGGATGCAATGCCCAGCGTAATCAGTATGCTTCCCGCCTCTCGCTTGGGCCCCCCTTGTTCCTTCGCCGCTGTCGAACCATGCCACCATCTTGCCGATCGCCGCGTCCGCCATTTCGGGATGGCGCGCGAGGTGTTGCTTCCGGATCGTGTTCGCGCAGGCGGCCATCTCGGCCACCCGCCGGCGCGCCTTGGCGGCCGACAGCCGACGCTCCAGCGTGGGGCTTTTGTCTCGCGCTTCAGAGGGCCAGGCGGCTCAGGTCGCTCCGATCGACAAGCTGTCCGTCGTGCTCGTGGCCGTTTTCGGCGTCCTGTTCCTGTCGGAGCGCTTGAGCCCCATCGGCTGGGCCGGTGTCGCACTGATCGCGCTCGGCGCGGTTCTGGTGGCTTGGCGATAGCGGGCGTCAGGCATAGGCATAAGGCCCACCGCGTGCGAGGGCTGCTCCGTAGGCCGGGCGGGCGTGGATGCGCTCCAGAAAGGCCGGCAGGTTCCGCCGGCCCTCGAAGCCGACGCGCGAGCCCGCCGCCTCCAGCGGGAAGCTCATCATGATGTCGGCAAGCGTCATGTTCGGCCCGGCGAACCAGCCCGTGTCCACCAGCGCCGCATCCCAATAATCGAAGAGATCGGCCAGGCGGGGGGCCAGCAAATGCTGGTCTACCCCGCGCATCAGCGCTTTGGCGACCGGGCGCACGACGAGCGGGGCTTGGGCCGGGATGCGGGCGAAGACGAGCTTCATGAAAAGCGGCGGCATGGCCGAGCCCTCGGCATGATGCAGGAAATGCTGCATCCGCCACCAGTCGGGCGAGCCGCGCTCGGGCTGGAGCTGGCCCGCGCCATAGGTCTCGGCGAGATAGGTCACGATCGCGCCCGTTTCGGCAAGCGTCAGGCCGCCATCGGTGAGGACGGGCGACTTGCCGAGCGGGTGGACCTGTTTCAGTTCTGGCGGCGCGGCGAGCGAGGGAAGGCGCTTGTAGGACTTCACCTCGTAGCGCAGGCCCAATTCCTCCAGCAGCCAGAGGATACGCTGCGAGCGGGAGTTTTCGAGATGGTGGATCGTGATCATCTGCGCCTCGGCTTCCCTACCGTCCGATGCGCCTGAACCTGCGCCGCGCGCTCGCGCCGCGGGTAGCGCATGGGCGACCCCTGTAAAGCCGTAGAGCTAGGGCGGTGTTGGCAAAAGAGGATGGAGGGGCAAGAGCTAGGACGGCTTGCTCGTCGGCCCGTTCTGGCCGAACGTCGCGTCATGAACGACGCTCCCACTTTTTACCTTCGTCTCGCGACGGATGCCGACCGCGAGGCGGTCAACGCCGTCTGGCACGCCAGCGCCAGCCTTCCCTCGGTCGGCCTGCCGGCCATGCCGAGTCGGGCGGCCCTGCGTGCGCGGCTGGATGTCGAATGGGTGTCGGGCTGGCGCGTGACACTGGCGGAACGGGGGAATGAGATTCTTGGCTTTGCCGCGCTGAAACCCGCCGAGGCGATGCTGGATCAGCTTTTCGTGCATCCGGATGCGCTGGGGCAGGGCGTCGGGGCCGCGCTTCTGGACCATGCCAAGGCGGCGATGCCGGAGGGTTTCACGCTCTACACGATCTCGGCCAACACGCGGGCGCGCGCCTTCTACGAGGCGTCGGGCCTGACGCTCCTGCGCCATGCCCCGCATCCGCAGCGCTTCTATTCCATCACCTATTACGGCTGGGGAAACGCGATCTGATCTCGCGGCAGGCACCTCGCTCTTGCGGGAGCGAAGAGGTGGCGTTCCTCTTAGTCCAGCCCGGCCGCCTGACGCAGGGCGGCGTTGATGCGGTCCTGCCAGCCGGGGCCGTCTTCCTGAAACTTCTCCAGAACGTCGGCGTCGATGCGCAGCGTCACGCTTTCCTTCACACCCGGCACGCGCGGCGCTTCCGCCACGCGGGCGACGGGCTTGGTGGTCGCGGATTTGAACGCCGCCTCGGCGGCATCGCGCGGGTTGATCGGGCGTCGGGCCATCGGGTCAGTCCTTCGAAGGGGCGGCGGGGGGAAGGCGGGCAACGGCTGGGCGGCGGCGGCCCGCGCCGTGGCCGGCCACGATCCAGTAGGTGAGGGCGAAGGCAAGCCCGGCGACGATCGTCGCGGTCTGCACTCGCATGTCGGTGGCGGCCGTGCCGGCATGGGCGGCGATGGCCCCGCCGACGAGACCTGCGATGAGATGGATCAGAATGGAGCGCAGGCGCAGCGCCTCGCTCAACACCAGAAAGACCAGAAAGGGCACCAGCGCCGTCCATCCGACCTGCGCGGCCTGCAAGGTGAACAGGAACGCGAGATCGACGACTTGCGCGGGGTTGCTCATGGCCGCGCCGGGCAGTTCCACGAAGGGCAGGATCAGCGCCGCCGCTCCCGCGCAGCAGGCGAGAACGAAGCCCATCGGGATCAGAAACAGAATGCGCAGGACGGCGCTCACACCGCGACAGCCGCCTCCAGCGCCAGACGGTCGCCGCGCTTCATGCGCTCGGACTCGGACTTCAGCTGCCCGCAGGCGGCGAAGATATCCCGACCGCGCGGCGTGCGGATCGGCGAAGCGTAGCCGGCCTGATTGACGAGTTCGGCGAAGCGCTCGATCTGCTCCCAGTCCGAGCATTCATAGGGCGAGCCCGGCCAAGGGTTGAACGGGATCAGGTTGATCTTGGCCGGGATGCCCTTCAGCAGGCGCACCAGCTCGCGCGCGTCGGCCAGGCTGTCGTTGACGCCCTTCAGCATCACATATTCGAAGGTGATGCGACGCGCGTTGGAGAGGCCCGGATAGGCGCGGCAAGCGTCCATCAGCTCCTTGATCGGATATTTCTTGTTGATGGGCACGAGCACGTCGCGCAACTCGTCCGTCACCGCATGGAGCGAGATGGCGAGCATGACGCCCATCTCCTCGCCCGTCTTCGGGATCATCGGCACGACGCCGGAGGTGGAGAGCGTGATGCGGCGCTTGGACAGGGCGAGCCCGTCCCCGTCCGAGACGACGGACAGAGCCGACTTGACGTTGTCGTAGTTATAGAGCGGCTCGCCCATACCCATCATCACGACATTCGACACGAGCCGGCCGTCGGACGGCACGATCGCGCCCTGCGGGGTGGACGCATCGGGAAAGTCGCCCAGGCGCTCGCGCGCCGTCAGAACCTGCCCGACGATCTCGGACGGCTCCAGATTGCGCACGAGGCGCTGCGTGCCCGTGTGGCAGAAGGTGCAGGTCAGCGTGCAGCCGACCTGGGACGAGACGCAGAGCGTGCCGCGCCCTTCCTCGGGGATATAGACGGTCTCGATCTCGACCGGCCGGCCGGCCCCGCGCGAGGGAAAGCGGAACAGCCACTTGCGCGTGCCATCGACCGAAATCTGCTCTTCCACGATCTCGGGCCGGCGAATTTCGAACTGCTCGTCCAGCGCCGCGCGCAGGTCCTTCGAGACATTGGCCATCTGGCCGAAGTCCGAGACGCCGCGCACATAAAGCCAGTGCCAAAGCTGCTGGACGCGCATCTTCGCCTGCTTGGCGGGAATGCCGGCCTCGATCAGCGCCGCGCCCATGTCCTCGCGCGACAGGCCAAGCAGTGAACGCTTGGCGGCGGCCGGCTCGGAAGCGGCGGCCGGGCGAGGGCGGGCAGTGGCGTCGGAAAGGTTGATCGTCGCGCTCATGGGGCAAATCCCGTCGCGCGGCATCGTGCGGGGCCACGCTGGTCTCAAAAAGGTCGGTCAGGCTCGGATCGAGATCAAATGAGCCCAATTGGCCGAAATCGCAAGTCCCCCCGAGCTTCAAGCTTGATTTCGAACGCGAAAAGGCCGGCCCGGAACTGTCCGAGGCCGGCTTGGGAGAGATGCGTGTCAGGTTGCGACAGGCTCGCGGCCTGCGCTTACTTGCACTTGGTGATGGAGTTCAGCGCCGCCGTCACGCCGGCGAGCGAATAGGTGTAGTTGGTCTTGGTGCCGCGCTGGGACACGGCGTCCACCTTCAGCGACTTGCCGTTCTTGAGAGCCGCAACGAGCTTGGGCTCTTCGGCGGCGTTCTCCATCCAGGCGCTTTCGCCGCGCACGAACATGTTGAACTTCTTGCCGTCGACATCCACCACGACCTTGGAGCCTTCGCGCAGCGGATAGCCCATCACGACCTGCGGCTCGTAGGAGGTCTTGGCGCCCGGCTTCTGCGAGACGAGGAAGAAGATGTCGCCGTGATCGACGCTGGCGGGCTGCATCGTCTTGGGCGTCGAGAGGACGTAGCAGACCTTGCCGCCGCTCGCATCGTAGGAATAGCTGCCCCAGTCGTTGAACTGGTTCATGCGCGTCGGCGTCTGCGCAGCCTGCGCCGCGCCCGAGAGCAGGAGCAGAGCCGCTGCAGCCGTCAGTAGATGTTTCATGGAGATCCTCTCCTGTCGCAAACCCGATCGCCGCGCGCTTCGATCCGTTCGAATCCGCACGAATTCATCGTGCGTATGGTGAACGAAACCCCTTTCCACAGGGTAAACGATCTGGAAACCGGAGGGCGGGAATGGTCGCAAACCCGTGTCCGGTCCCTATCGCCGGGCCGGTTCGGCCGGTCCTTCGAAGGCGGTGAAGCCTCGTGGAAGCGGGTAAATGGGGCATCAGTGTGTTGAGACCGGGGAGAAAACCGGCCCGCCGCGCTAGGGAGCGCCGAGCCGACAGGTTCACACCTGTTTCGCTTGCCCCTCGGCCGGCGCTTCGTCCGGCGTCAGCACCTCGCGCGCCTTATCGTAATGCTCGGGGCGGATGTTGTTGCGCACGGCCGTGAAGGCGGCGAGCAGAATGGCCATGTCGTCGGTATAGCCAAGGCCGACGATGAAATCGGGAATCGCGTCGAAGGGCAGCACGAAATAGGCGAGCGCGGCCAGAAGGATGCCGCGCGAAGCCGCCGGCGTCTTGGAATCCAGCGCGCAATAATAGGAGGCGACGACATCCTCGGCGAAGGGGATATGGCGCATGGCGCGCTTCATGGTCTTGAAGAAGCCGCGCCGCACGCTGGCCTCCTGCTGGCGCTGCTCGGCCTCGGAGCCCGGCGGCAGGATTTCACCGACCAGCCCCTCCGGCAGGGGCGCGAGCGTTCCGGCCGGTGCCGTGCCTGCGGGGATCTCGGACATCTCGTCGCCTTTGTCGCTCATACCGCGCTTTCTCCTGAAGACCCGACCGATATGGGGCGGGCTTTCGCGTTTCGAAAGCGGGCCCGAGCGGCCCGCCCCCGAAAGACGCGATCAGCGGAAGGCGGGTTCCAGAAACGCGCCGCCGAGCGACGCTTCGCGCGCGGTCGAGCCGCCTTTCAGCGGGAAGGCTTCTTCCAGGACGTAAGGCCCGCCGCCCACCGAATCGCGCGAGGACAGGAGAACGAAGCGCCCGACCGTGAAGGGCGCGGTGCGAAAATCGCCCCGACCGGCGAGATAGCGGGCGACATCCTCGTCCTTGGCGTTGCGCAGTCGGGCGAGCGTCACATGCGGCGTGAAGCGGCGCGGATCGGGGGCGAGCCCGACGCGCCGGGCCAGCTTGTCCATCTCGTCATGCAGATGGTCGAGCGCGCGCGAGGGCTCGACGCCCGCATAGACCGAATGCGGCTTCTTGGAGCCGAAGGCTCCCATGCCGCGCAGGGCGAGAGGAAAGGACGCCTGATGCACCCGGTCCAGCCCGGCGACCAGCTCGTCGGCCGTGCGCGCATCGACATCGCCGAAGAAGCGCAGGGTGATGTGGTAGTTCTCGGCGTCGATCCAGCGCGCGGCCGGCAGGCCGCCGCGCAGGAAAGACAGGCTCAGCGCGGCGTCGCGCGGGATCTCGAGGGCGGTGAAAAGTCGCGGCATGCGTGAGATCCTTCCCGCTGTGAGGGGCCATCTCATGCCGGGCGTCCCTTCGGGCGTCCCCGCGAGCCGATGGCCGTCTATGCCATTCCATCTTCATGATGTTCATCACGCGCGCCTGACTTCAAGGTGACGCATGGGAGCCATGCATGTTGCCGGATTGCTGTTGCTGCGTTGCACTCTTAACCAATGGATAACCCGGGCCGGTCTCGGCTCCTGTCACGCAGTCTCTCGCCATGTCCTTGATCCAGCCTCCCCACCGCTCCGGTCCGTCCGACGCGGCGGTGCATATCCGGCGTCTGCGCCGGTCCGACCGGGCGGAATTCCTGGCCCATCTTCTGCGCCTCGATGGTGAATCGCGGCGTATGCGCTTCGGATCGGCGGTCAATGACGGGTTTCTGACGCGCTACGCCCAATCGACGCTGGGGTCGGGCGGCATGGCCAAGGGCCTGTTCATCGACCGCACGCTGCGCGGCGTGGCGGAGCTGCGCGAGATCGACTCGCCCATGCCCGAGGCCGCGTTTAGCCTAGAGCCTCTCTGGCAGGGGCAGGGCTATGGAACGCGCCTCTTCTCCAGCCTGGTGGACGGCGCGCGCAATGCGGCGCTGCCGCATTTCAAAATTCAGTGCCTGCGCGATAATGTCGCCATGCAAAGGATCGCGCGCCGGCACGAGGCCGAGTTGCAATTTGCCGAGGGTGAGGTGGTTGCCGAACTGCGCCATCCCGGCGGCGACTTAGCCTCGCTCCTGCGGGAAGCGAGCGAGGAACATTTCGCTCGCAGCCTCGCGGCCGCCGACCGCGCGCTGTATCGCATAGCCGCCGAAGCCGGCGTCGATCTGCGCCTGCGCCGGACCTGACGCGAGAAACGGCCTATCCCTTCGCCAGAACGTCTTTGACCAGCGGCAGCATCCGCTCCACCACCACGGCCACCCCGTCCTTGTTGGGGTGCATATAGTCGGCCTGGTTCAGCGCCGCGACGGACGCCACCCCGTCCAGAAAGAACGGGTAATAGGCGACGCCATAGGTCTGGGCGAGTTCGGCATAGATCGGGTTGAAGCGCCGGGCGTAGTCCTCGCCCATGTTCGGCGGGCTGATCATGCCGGCCAGGATGACCTTCGTGCTTGGGCGCGCGGTCAGGCGTTTCAGGATCTCGTCGAGATTGCGCTTGGTCACATCGGGCGCGATGCCGCGCAGCGCGTCGTTGGCGCCGAGTTCCACGATCACGAGATCGGCGCTTGTCGGCACCGACCAGTCGAGCCGGGCAAGGCCCCCGGTCGTCGTGTCGCCGGATACGCCGGCATTCACCACCTTCACGTTCAGTCCCGCCTTGGCGAGCGCGGCCTGAAGCTGTTCGGGAAAGGATTCGCCCGGACCGACGCCGTAGCCCGCCGACAGACTGTCGCCAAAGGCGATGATCTCAGTGGGGTCGGCCGGCGCGGCCGATTGCGCCTGCGCGGAGGCGAGCGCGCCCCAACTGGCGAGGCCGATCGTCACGAAGGCGAGAAGCTGTTGGAACCGACCCATGTGCCATCCATATCTCAAGGACTGCGAAATTCTGGCGACCGCGTTCGACCGGACCCACGTCCGGCGCCGTTCCATCGCCATATAGGAAGGCAAGGCGCGTGGCAGAACCGGCGATCCGATTACGAAAGGTTCATCTGACGCTCGGCCAGGGCCGGGGCGCGGTGCATGTTCTCAAGGGAATCGACCTCGACGTGGCGCGCGGCGAGAGCGTGGGCATCGTCGGCCCGTCCGGTTCGGGCAAATCGACGCTGCTGATGGTGCTGGCCGGTCTGGAGCGGGCCGACACGGGCGAGGTGGAGATCGCGGGCCAGCCGCTTCAGGGCCTCAGCGAGGACAAGCTCGCCGCGTTCCGGGGTCGCCATATCGGCATCGTCTTCCAGTCCTTCCACCTGATTCCCAACATGACGGCGCTCGAAAACGTCGCCGTGCCGCTGGAACTCGCGGGCCATCGGAACGCCTTCGAGCGGGCGGAGGCCGAGTTGCGCTCCGTCGGCCTCGGCGCGCGCGTGTCGCACTATCCCGGCGAATTGTCGGGCGGCGAGCAGCAGCGCGTGGCGCTGGCTCGCGCGCTCGCGCCCGAACCCGCGCTCCTGATCGCGGACGAGCCGACCGGCAATCTCGACGCCGACACGGGCGCGCAGATCGCCGACCTTCTGTTCGCCGAGCAGAAGCGGCGCGCCATGACCATGGTGCTCGTCACACATGACAAGACCCTCGCCGCCCGCTGCGGGCGCGAGGTCGCCGTGCGTTCGGGCGAGATCGAGCGGGATGGCTTTGCGCCCGCTCGCGCCTCGGCGATGCCGGAACCGATGGTGGCGGAGGCCGCGCGGTGAGCCGCGCCGCCAGCGTTCCGGCCGCCGGCGCTGCCATCTCGCCGCCCGCTCGCCCCTCCGGCACGTTGAAGCTCGCTTGGCGTTTCGCGTTGCGCGAGATGCGCGGCGGCGTGCGCGGCTTCGTGATCTTCCTTCTCTGCCTGACGCTCGGCGTCGCCTCCATCGCCGCCGTCAACTCCGTGTCGGAGATGATGACATCTGGCATCGAGCGGGAAGGGCGCACGATTCTGGGCGGCGACATGCGCTTCGGCCTCAACGGGCGCGAGGCGAGCGAGGCCGAGAAGACCTTCCTTGCCCGCTTCGGCACGCTGGCCGAGACCGCCAATCTGCGCTCCATGGCGCGCCTGCCCGATGGCACCAACCAGACGCTCTCCGAGGTCAAGGCGGTGGACGGGCAGTACCCGCTCTATGGGGCGGTCGAAACCGACCCGGCCGCGCCGCTCGGCGACCTCCTGGCAGAGCGGAACGGCCGCTTCGGCGCCGTCGCCGCGCCGGAATTCTTCGACCGTTTGGGCATCGAGCCCGGTGCGACCGTGCTTCTCGGCGGCATCGAGGTGGAGCTGCGCGGCCGGCTCACCCGCGAGCCCGATGTCCTGTCGGACGGTTTCATCTTCGCCCCGCGCCTTCTCATCTCAGGCGAGGCGCTGCGCGCGAGCGGGCTGATCCAGCCGGGCTCGCTGGTCGAATACGACTACAAGCTGCGCTTCGCCGACCCGGCGCTCGACCCCGCCGGCGTCGAGGCGCAGGCCAAGGCCGAGTTTCCGCAGGCCGGCTGGAGCATTCGCGACGCGCGCGAGGCGGCGCCCTCGCTCCAGCGCAGCATCGACCGCTTTTCGCAATTCCTGACCCTGGTCGGGCTCACCGCCCTGATCGTCGGGGGCGTGGGCATCGCCAATGCCGTGTCGGCCTATCTCGACGGCAAGCGCACGGTGATCGCCACGTTCAAGAGCCTGGGCGCGGGCGGCGGCTTCGTGGTCTGGATCTATCTCATCCAGATCGGGCTTCTGGCGAGTCTCGGCATCGTCGCCGGCCTTGTGCTCGGCGCGCTCGCGCCCTTTGCAGCGGCCGGCTTTCTGGAAGCCTATATCCCGGTTTCGACGCACCCGTCGGTTTATCCCGGCGCGCTCCTGCTCGCGACCGCCTTCGGCTATCTCACGGCCTTCGCCTTCGCGATCCTGCCTCTCGGGCGCACGCGCGACATTGCGGCCACCGCCCTGTTCCGCTCAAATGAGGGGCCGGGCGCGCTTCGCACGCGGCTGAGCTATGCGCTGACAGCCGGCGCGCTGGCGCTGGGCATTGCGGGCCTCGCCTTCGTGATGGCGGGCGACAAGCGCATCGCTTCGGTGTTTCTGGTTGCGACCGCCGTCGCCTTCGTCGTCCTGAGACTGGTCTCGGTCGCTATTCGCACGCTCGCCGCGCGCCTGCCGCGCGTGCGCTCCACGCCGCTGCGCCTCGCCATCGGCAACATCCACCGGCCGGGCGCGCTGACCCATTCGGTGGTCCTGTCGCTCGGCCTTGGCCTGACGCTGCTGGTCACGCTGGCGACGATCGACAATGCGCTGCGGCGCGAGATCGGAACCAGCATCGCGGCGCGCGCGCCGAACTTCTTCTTCGTGGACATCCAGTCCGCCGAGATCGATCCGTTCCGCGCCCGCATCGCGGAGCTTGCGCCCGGCTCCTCGCTGGATGCCGTGCCCATGCTGCGCGGGCGCATCGTGAAGCTGAACGGCACCGATGTCTCGCAGCTTCAGGTGCCGCCCGAAGGGGCCTGGGTGCTGCGCGGCGACCGGGGCGTGACCTATGCCGCCGCGCCGCCCGAAAACACCACGGTCACGCAAGGGCAGTGGTGGGCAGCGGACTATGCCGGCGAGCCGCTCGTTTCCTTCTCGGCCAAGGAGGGCGGCGAACTCGGGCTTAAGCTCGGCGACACGATCTCCGTCAACGTGCTCGGCCGCGAGATCACGGCGCGCATTGCCAATTTCCGCGCGGTGGAATGGGAATCCATGTCGATCAACTTCGTCATGGTCTTCTCGCCCAACACGTTCGCGGGCGCGCCCCATGCCTGGCTCGCCACGCTTCAGATGCCGAACGCGACGGGCGACGGCGAGCGCGCTGTCCTGCGCGGCATTTCCAACAGCTTCCCCGCCGTCACCACGGTGCGCGTGAAGGACGCGCTGGACGCGGTGAACGCGCTGGTCGCCCAGCTCGCGCTGGCCATTCGCGCGGCGGCCGCCGTGGCGCTGGTCTCGTCCGTCCTTGTCCTGTCGGGGGCGCTGGCGGCGGGCAACCGGACGCGCGTTCATGATGCCGTGGTGCTCAAGACCTTGGGCGCGACACGCGGCACGCTGATCCGGGCCTATGTCGCGGAATATATGACGCTCGGCGCGGCGACGGCTCTCTTCGCCATCGGCGCGGGCGCGCTGGCGGCCTGGTATGTGCTGGCTCGCGTCATGCGCCTGCCCTTCGCTTTTGATGGCGGCGTGGCGCTCGGTGTCCTCGCGGTCGCCCTCGTGCTGACGGTCGGTTTCGGCCTTGCCGGCACATGGCGGGTGCTTGGCCAGAAGGCCGCGCCCGTCCTGCGCGAACTCTGACCCGGCCCCCAATTTGGCCTGATGGAGGAAATTTAATGGCTGCAGCGTCCCGAAACGGCACGCTGCGGCCCTTTCCGCCCTTGTTCGTTCCGGCTCCTCTTCGCATATTCAGAGCAAGAGGGCTTGGCTGGACGTCCCGCCAGCTAGGCCCGGCCGGCAACGGCCGAGAGGGCGGGATGCAAGAAAGGAAACTGTCCATGGCTGACAAGTGGAACAGCGGCACACGCAGCGTCCCCCTGTCGCGGGGCCGCGCGGACGTCGCCATCGATCAGGGCCTGCGGAGCTACATGCTCCGGGTCTACAACCTCATGGCCATCGGCCTCGCCATCACCGGCGTCGCCGCCTACGGTCTCTTCTCCATGGCGACGACCAGCGATCCGTCGCTGGCGGTCGCCTCCATTCATGGCGTGGGGCTGACGCAGCTCGGCGTCACGGTCTTCACCTCGCCGCTGCGCTGGGTGCTGATGTTCGCACCGCTCGCGCTGGTGATGTTCCTGTCCTTCCGGGTCGACCGGATGAGCACGCAGACCGCGCAGGCGACCTTCTGGGCCTATGCCGCGCTGGTGGGCTTCTCGCTCTCCACGATCTTCCTCGTCTACACGCAGGAATCGATCGTGCAGGTCTTCTTCGTGACGGCGGCTTCCTTCGGCGCCCTGTCGCTCTTCGGCTACACGACGAAGCGTGACCTGTCGGCCATGGGCTCGTTCCTGATCATGGGCCTCTTCGGCCTGATCATCGCCTCGCTCGTGAACATCTTCCTGGCGTCCTCGGCGCTCAGCTTCGCCATCTCGGCCATCGGCGTCCTGCTCTTCGCGGCTCTCACCGCCTGGGACACGCAGCGCATCAAGGAACTTTACTGGGAAGGCGACGACACGCTGGTCGCCGGTCGCAAGGCCATCATGGGTGCGTTGACCCTCTATCTCGACTTCATCAACCTGTTCATGTTCCTCCTTCGCTTCCTCGGCACCAGCCGTAACTAAAGCCAAGGGGAACCGGACGGTTCTGAGACAGGGGCGGCCTTCGGGTCGCCCTTTTTCGTATGCGCCGTGCGGATTGGGATGGGGCATTTGACGGATTGAGACGGACGCCGCGCCCGCTTATGGTCCGCCCGGTTCACTCCGTAAGGCATCCCATCCATGAGCGCGTTCACCCTTCGCGAGGCCACTCTCGCCGACATTCCCGCCCTGTGCCGCATCTACGAACACGCGGTTCTCCATGGCACGGCGACCTACGAGCTGACCCCGCCCGACGAGACCGAGATGACGGCGCGCTTTCTCAATCTGACGCGGCAGGACTATCCCTATCTCGTCGCTTGCAATGCCGAGGGGCGCGTCGTCGCCTATGCCTATGCCGGCCCGTTCCGGGCCCGCCCGGCCTATCGCTGGTCGGTGGAGGATTCGATCTATCTGGAGCCGGAAGCGCAGGGCCAGGGCATCGGCACGGCGCTGCTCGGCCGCCTTCTGGAGCTGTGCGAGGAAAAGGGCTTCCGGCAGATGATCGCGGTGATCGGCGGGGCCGAAAATCACGGCTCCGTCAAGCTGCATCAGAAGCTCGGCTTCAAGCCGATCGGCCTGTTCGAAGGCTCGGGCTTCAAGTTCGGGCGCTGGATCGACACGGTGCTGATGCAATACACGCTGAACGGCGGCAAGGAGACGCTGCCGGATGAAAGCCGCTATCCCGGCACGCTGGTCTGAGCCCGTCCATTAGGTGGGGCTGATAGCTCCATGAGATGCACGGTCGCCGCCTCGGGCGGCCGTTATTGGGTATGTAGGACTAATCTGAGTGCCGGAATGTCCCGCTCAGGTGTCGGCCAGCTTCAGCGACTTGTCGAACACGCGCAGCACCTGCGGCAGGTCCTGCCCGCGCTTCATCACCAGCCCGCCGGCGGCGTGGACGCTATAGGCCCCCTGGCGGCGCGCCAGTCGCGGCTCCTTCTCGATGCGAAACAGCGGCATTTCGGAACTGCGCCGGAAGATGGAGAACACGGCCCGGTCCTTGAGCGTGTCGATGGCGTAATCGCGCCATTCGCCTGCCGCCACCATGCGCCCGTAGATTCGAAGGATTTCGCCGAGTTCGTGCCGGTCGAAGCTGACGACGGGCAGGGCGTTGGCAGCGCGCACCTCCGAGAGGTGGATCAGCGAGGCGGAGCGTTCGGTCGTGGGTTCGGTCAATCGCAATCCCTCCGGGGAACGCCGCAGGGCGCGGCGAGCCCTTCATCATCCTGTCATGGAAATGGGACCGCGCGAAGGGTGTTGCAACCGGACAGGCCGGTGGCGCAAGCCTCGGGGCAGCGTATCGGCTGAGCCGCTGCGCTCGGGAGCGAGTCGGGATACAGGGTCGGGCCAATCGTCCGAGGCTGCTGCGCCTTCTTTGTCAGCCGCTGTCGCCGTCCCTGTGGGGCGTCCCGCGGCAGCGGAACATCCCACGCCAACCTGTCGCGATTTGATCGTCCGGCAGACTCTCAGAAGGGCAGCGCCGCCGCTGCCAGAATCGGCCCCGGCCGGTCGTCCCGGTCCATCGTCTGGAGCAGCGCGACGCAGCCGCCCGGCTGCGTGTCGGGGTCGGCGATGAGGCCGAGCGGCATATCCACCGCGAGCCGGCCGTCGGCTCCGAGCAGGCCGACCGCGCGCCAGTCGCGCACCGCATGCGTGTTCAGGAGTTGGCGTCCCTCGTTTTCGCCGCGCGCGACCTCGGTGCGCGTGGTCTTGGCATAGGTCGCCAGAATCAGCGCCGGGGGCCTTGCGCCCTCCGGCAGCGCGCCGGCTTCGACGCGTAGGTGCAGGGTCTCGCCCCGAAGGCGCATCTCGATGCGGGGCGAGCCGTCCGCGCCGGCCAGCGGAGCCTTGGCCGTCGCAGCCTCGATCGCCGCCGCATCGAAGCCGGCCACCACCGCCTTGCCGTTGACGATGGCCTGGGGCGTCGTCAGCCCGCCGAGCCGCAGCGCCTTCGAATAACTCTTCTGGCGCTCGGCATTGCGGCGCGAGCCGAGCGGGTCTTCCCAGCCGATATAGTCCCAGTAGTCCACGTGATAGGCGAGGGCGACCACGTCGGGCCGCGCGGCGAGTTCCGCCAGAACCGCGTCGGCCTTCACGCATTCGCTGCATCCCTGGCTCGTGAAAAGCTCCACGATGCCGCGCACATTCTGGCTCGACGCTTCGTCTCCGCTCTCGTCGGCATGGGCGAGGCCGAGCGGCAGGACGGCGGCAAGGAGCAGGACGAACAGGGTCGGCGGGCTCATGGATCGGCATCTCCTTGGCTCCGGGATGGCCCGAAGAGAGATGGGACCATGGCGGGATAACCCCACGGAAGGCGAGCCTTGCGTCGTTCAATTGAGGGTGAGCCGGGCGCGAGGCGAGGCACATGAAAACGCCGCCGCCCTTGCGAGGAGGGCGGCGGCGCGAAAGACAAGCGAACCAGCCCGGAGGCCGGCTCGCGAGATCGTGTGAACGGCTCGAGCCTTCAGGCCGAACTGGCGTTGGCCCTCGAAACTCATGCCTAGCCCTCGAGAGAGGGTGCCGCCGAAGCGCGGAGGCTTCGGCGGGGATGGTTCCTGGAGCGCTTCCGTCGAACAAAGGTTCGCCAGAAAGGCTCCAGGTTTTTGTTTCCGCATTGTCCGGGCGCGAAAGCCGACTCGGCTTTCGCTGGAAATGCTTTAGGCCGCCAGCTGGCGCAGCACGTAGTGCAGGATGCCGCCGTTCTTGAAGTATTCCAGCTCGTCCAGCGTATCGATGCGGCAGAGCAGCGGAACCTTGACCACTTCGCCATTGGCGCGGGTGATCGTGGCTTCCATGGTCTGGCGCGGCTTGACCTCGGTCAGGCCTTCGATCGTCACCGTTTCCTCGCCTGTGAGGCCGAGCGACTGCCAGCTCGTGCCTTCCTGGAAGACGAAGGGCACGACGCCCATGCCCACCAGGTTGGAGCGGTGGATGCGCTCGAAGCTCTGCGCGATCACGGCGCGAACGCCCAGAAGCACGGTGCCCTTGGCCGCCCAGTCGCGCGAGGAGCCGGTGCCGTATTCCTTGCCGGCGAAGATCACCAGCGGAACCTCTTCCTGCTGATACTTCATCGCCGCGTCGTAGATCGCCAGCTGCTCACCGGAGGGGAAGTGCTTGGTGATGCCGCCTTCCACGCCCGGAACCATCTGGTTCTTGATGCGGATATTGGCGAAGGTGCCGCGCATCATGACTTCGTGGTTGCCGCGACGCGCGCCATAGGAGTTGAAGTCCACCGGGCGCACCTGATGCGAGACGAGATACTCGCCCGCCGGGCCGTTCTTCTTGATCGAACCGGCCGGCGAGATGTGGTCGGTCGTGATCGAGTCGAGGAAGAGCGACAGGATGCGCGCGCCCTTGATGTCGGTGACGGGCTTGGGCGTCATCGACATGCCCTCGAAATAGGGCGGGTTCTGCACATAGGTCGAACGGTCGTCCCACTCGTAGGTGAGGCCGCCCGAGACGTCGATCTTCTGCCAGTTCGGGTCGCCCTTGAAGACGTCCGAATAGCGGCTCTCGAACAGGTCGCGCGTCACCGTCTTGCGGACGATCTCGGAGACTTCCTGCGTGGTCGGCCAGATGTCCTTGAGGAAGACGTCCTTGCCGTTCTGGTCCTGGCCGAGCGGGTCCTTGGTGATGTCCACGAACATCGAACCGGCAATGGCGTAGGCGACGACGAGCGGGGGCGAGGCGAGATAGTTCGCGCGCACGTCCGGGTTCACGCGGCCTTCGAAGTTGCGGTTGCCCGAGAGCACCGAGCAGGCCACGAGGTCGTTCTTGTTGATGGCCTCCGAGATCGCTTCGGGAAGCGGGCCGGAATTGCCGATGCAGGTCGTGCAGCCATAGCCGACGAGGTTGAAGCCCATCGCGTCGAGATCGGTCTGGAGACCGGCCTTTTCGAGATATTCGGTGACGACCTGGGAGCCGGGGGCCAGCGAGGTCTTCACCCAGGGCTTCACCTTGAGGCCGAGCGCGTGCGCCTTGCGGGCGACGAGGCCGGCGGCGACCAGCACGTTCGGGTTCGACGTGTTGGTGCAGGAGGTGATGGCCGCGATCACGACGTCGCCGTCGGCGATGCCATGGTCCGCGCCCTCGACGGCGTGGCGAGCGGTCTCGGGCGTCTGGCCGGGGGCCGTCGCGCCTTCGTCCATGAAGCGCGAGTCACCGGTGGATTCCGGCAGCTCGTTCTTCTTGCGGCCGCCCTGAAGCTCGGCGAGCGCGGTGCGGAACTTCGGCGCGGCCTCGGTGAGGGCGACGCGGTCCTGCGGGCGCTTGGGGCCGGCGAGCGAGGGAACGACGGTGGACAGATCGAGCGACAGCGTGTCGGTGAAGACGGGCTCTTCCGACGAGGCGTCGAAATACATGCCTTGCGCCTTGGCATAGGCTTCCACCAGCGCAATGCGGTGCTTGTCGCGGCCGGTCGCTTCCAGATAGGCGATCGTGTCCTTGTCGACCGGGAAGAAGCCACAGGTCGCGCCGTATTCCGGGGCCATGTTGGCGATGGTCGCCTGGTCTTCCAGCGTGAGGTTGGCAAGGCCGGGTCCGTAGAATTCCACGAACTTGCCGACGACGCCCTTCTTGCGCAGCATCTCGGTGACGGTGAGCACGAGATCGGTCGCGGTCGTGCCCTCGGGCAGCTTGCCGTCGATGCGGAAGCCGATGACCTCGGGGATCAGCATGGAGATCGGCTGGCCGAGCATGGCCGCTTCCGCCTCGATGCCGCCGACGCCCCAGCCCAGAACCGCGAGGCCGTTGACCATCGTGGTGTGCGAGTCGGTGCCGACCAGCGTGTCGGGATAGGCGATCGTCTCGCCGTTCTCGTCCTTGGTCCAGACGGTCTGCGCCAGATATTCGAGGTTCACCTGATGGCAGATGCCGGTGCCGGGAGGCACGACGCGGAAGTTCTGGAAGGCGCCCGAGCCCCAACGCAGGAAGGTGTAGCGCTCACCATTCCGGTCGTACTCGACCTCGACGTTCTTCTCGAACGAATCGGGCTGGCCGAAATAGTCCACCATCACCGAGTGGTCGATCACGAGATCGACGGGGACGAGCGGATTGATCTTCTGGGGGTCGGCGCCGAGATTGGCGGTCGCGTCGCGCATGGCGGCGAGATCGACGACGGCCGGAACGCCCGTGAAGTCCTGCATCAGGACGCGGGCCGGGCGATAGGCGATCTCATGGCCGGCCGAGCCCTTGTCGTTCAGCCAGTTGACCACGGCGCGGATGTCGTCGGCCAGAACCGTGCGGCCGTCTTCGTTGCGCAGGAGGTTCTCGAGAATGACCTTCATCGAGTAGGGCAGGCGCGAAGCGCCCGACAGGCCGTTCTTTTCGGCCTCTTTCAGGTCGAAATAGACATAGGGCTTCCCGTCGACCGTCAGGGTCTTGCGGCTTTTGAAGCTATCGGGGTGGGACATAGGGTTCTCGTTCCTTCTCGAACCAAAAAATGTCCGAAAGGCGAACGACCGCGGCACGCGGCGAAGCGCGCCTTGGAAAATGCGGGTGCGACCATTTCCGCCCGTCCGCCTCAGTCCTCGCCGGGGAGGCGGGGCACGTGAGATCGGCGCTATGTGATCCACGCCGGTCGCTGGAGTGGGTGAGCGCCTTATAGGCAAGTTTGTAATTGCTATAAAGGGCCTTCTCGCATTCGCGCGCACCCATTCGGGGGAGCGCTCCTGCCTCACGCCATCTTCATTCGCCTTGCCTGGACAGCCTGACGGAGCCTTGAGGGGGCGGTGTCCGGGCCTCTCTCACCGCGCCGTCTCGCCGATGCTCGTCCCATGCCGGTGGCATGGGTGACATTCGTCGCGTCGCTGCGGCGAAAGATTCGCCAGTGTTCCACCCTGAGGTTCTGTCAGACCTTCGGGACGTTGGTCGCTCCGCCTTGCCGCTTGCCTTTCGGGTCCCGCCTCTCCACAACGAAGCCTTGGGATTGGAGCCCTTATAGCGTTCCAAAGTTGAGGAGTGGTTCCGGCGTGGCGGGCAGGCTCGTGATCAGAGGGCTGGCTTGCGGCCGGGGCGGGCGGCTGATCGTGCCGCCGCTCGATCTGACTCTATCGACCGGCGAAGCGGTTCTGGTAACGGGCGAGAACGGCGCGGGCAAATCGACCCTGCTGCGCACGCTGGCTGGCCTTCTGCCGCCGCTCGCCGGAGGTGTGCGCGTCGAGGACTTGCCCGCCGCCGACGGCGAGCCGGCCCGAAGCCTCGCCGACATCGCCCACTATATCGGCCATCGCAACGCGCTGAAGGGCGCGCGCCGCGTTGGGGCGGAACTCGCCTTCTGGGCACGCTTTCTGGAGGGCGCGGGCGGCCTCTCACCCGAAGCCGCGCTCGCCGAACTGGGCCTGCCGGAAGGCGTGGCCCGGCTGCGCTGCGCCGATCTTTCGGCGGGACAAGCGCGGCGCGCAGCGCTCGCCCGGCTTCTGGTCGCCCATCGCCCGCTCTGGCTTCTGGACGAGCCGACCAATGCGCTGGACGCCGCGACGCAGACGCGCTTCGCCGCGCTCTGCCGGCACCATCTCTCAAACGGGGGCATGATTCTCGCCGCCACGCACCAGCCTGTCGATCTCGGGTCGTCGGCCCGCACGCTTGTTCTGGAGCCGCAGCCGGCGGGCCTGGCGCTTGCCGATTCGGGCGAGGACGAGGGCTGGGAGGCGATCGGCTGATGCTGGCTCTGTTTCGACGCGATCTCGCGCTGCTCCTGTCCGGCTCGGGGGGCGGCGCGCCGGGCGTCGTGTTCTTTCTGGCTGTCGTCGCCGTCATCCCCTTCGGCGTCGGCCCCGACCTCCAGCTTCTCTCGCGCATCGGCCCGGCCTTTCTGTGGATCGGCGCGCTGCTCTCCACGCTCCTGTCGCTCGACCGGCTGTTTCAGGCCGACCGGGACGACGGCACGCTCGACCTGCTCCTCACCGGCCCCTTGCCGCTGCCGCTCGTGGTGCTCGCCAAATGTGCCGCGCTCTGGGTCGCAAGCTGCCTGCCGCTGGTGATCGCCGCGCCGCTGCTGGGCCTCCTTCTGGCGCTGGAGCCGCTGGCGTTGGGGGCCAGCGCGCTGACGCTGCTGGTCGGCACGCCGGCGCTCGTTCTGATCGGCGCGGTCGGCGCGGCAGTGGCCGCCGCCCTGCCGCGCGGCGGCGTTCTCGTCTCGGTGCTGACCCTGCCGCTCGCGATCCCGATTCTCATCTTCGGCGTCGCTGCCACCAGCGGGGCCGTGAACGATCTCGCCCCCTTTCGCGCGCCCTTCCTGATCCTTCTGGCGCTGACGCTGCTGTACGGCGTCCTCGGCCCCTTCGCCGCCGCCCTCGCGCTTCGCCAATCCAGCGATTGAGACGTCCCATGCCCCGCTTCGATCCCGCGCTCTATTCCTTTCACGCCGAGACGCCCGACAGCGAAACCTATCGCCGCCTACGCGCCGTCTCGGGCCTCAGCCCCAAGAGCGAGGAAGCTGCGCGGCGCGGCTTGCCGAACACGCTCCATGCCGTCATCGCGCGCTTCGAGGGACGCACCGTCGCCATGGGCCGCGTCGTGGGCGATGGCGGGGCCTTCTTTCAGATCGTGGACATGGCGGTGGAGCCCGCCCATCAGGGGCAGGGGATCGGCAAGGCGATCTTCGCCGCGCTGGTGGATTGGCTGCGCGAAACCGCACCCGACAGCGCGCGAGTCAGTCTGACTGCCGGTGGTGATGCCCGCCATCTCTATGCCCAGTTCGGCTTCGAGCCCGTCATGCCGGAGGCGATCGGCATGGCGCTGATGATCCGGCGAGGCTGACGGCTGGTCGCGCTCAGCCATGCGATGGCTGGGGCGGGTCGCCGTCCATGAGCCGTTTCGTCAATTCGTCCGCGCCTCGTGCGACGCCGAGCCAATTCCGCTCGCGCTGGAAATGCTCTAGAACGGCGGCATGAGCGATCTCGCCGCCCGTCCCTCGCGCTTTGCGCTTCTGGCCAACCCGACGCGGTTTCTGGACCTGTCGGGCCGTCTCCAGCCCTGGCTCTATGCCCTGGCGCTGGCGCTTCTGGCGGTCGGCCTCGGCCTCGGCCTCGCTGCCCCGGAGGATTACCAGCAGGGCGCGACGGTTCGCATCCTCTTCATCCATGTGCCCTTCGCCTGGATCGCGATGATGGGCTGGACGGTCATGTCGGCCTCCGCGCTCGGCCTTCTCGTCTGGCGCCATCCGATCGCGGAGGTCTCGATCCGCGCCGCCGCGCCCATCGGTGCGGTCTTCACCTTTCTGTGTCTCTTCACCGGCTCGGTCTGGGGTCGGCCCATGTGGGGCACGTGGTGGGTCTGGGATGCGCGGCTCACCTCGGTCTTCGTGCTCTTCCTCATGTATCTTGGGCTGATCGCGCTCACCCGCGCCTTCGAGGAGCCGCAGCGGGCCGGGCGCATGGCCTCGGTCTTCGTCTTGGTCGGCTTTCTCCTGATCCCGGTGATCAAGTTCTCGGTGGACTGGTGGTCGACGCTGCACCAGCCGGCCAGCGTCCTGCGCCTCGGCGGCTCGACGCTGGACGATGCCTATCTCTATCCCCTCCTGATCTCGGCCGCCGGCTTCACCACGCTCTTCTTCGCGCTGCATCTCACCGCCATGCGCACGGAAATTCGCCGTCGTCGCCTGCGCAACATGGAGCGGCGCCGGATGGGTCTGGCGGAGGGCTGACATCATGCAATCCAGCTATTTCGGCTTCATCGCCGCCGCCTATGGCATGGCGGCTTTCGCGCTCGGTGCGCTCGCGCTCTGGACCTTTGTCGACGCGCGTTCCGTGTCGCGCCGCCTGAAGGCGCTGGAGGGCGAGCGCGGCGCGCGCCGCTCATCACGATGAGCGAAATGTCGGCCACCCCGCCGCGCCGCCGCCGTCCGCTTCTGGTCGCCCTGCCGCTCGTCGTCTTCGGCGGGCTCGCCGCGCTGTTTCTGACGCAACTCGTGTCGGGCCATGATCCGAGCCAGCTTCCCTCCGCCCTGATCGGGCAGAAGGCTCCCGTCACCAGCCTGCCGCCGCTCGCGGGCCTGCAAGGGTCGGATGGTGCGCCCGTGCCTGGTCTCACCGTTTCGCCGGATGGCGACGGCGCACCGCGCCTCGTCAATGTCTTCGCCTCCTGGTGCGGCCCCTGCCGGCAGGAGCATCCGCTGCTTATGGCGCTGGCGAACGACCCGGCCGTGCGCGCGGCGGGCCTGCGGATCGAGGGGCTGAACTACAAGGACAAGCCGGATCAGGCGCTCGGCTTCCTCACCTCGCTCGGCAATCCTTACGCGCGCGTCGGCGCGGACGAGCGCGGCACGGCGGCGATCGACTGGGGCGTTTACGGCGTGCCCGAGACATTCCTTGTGGCGGGCGACGGGCGCATTCTCTGGAAGCAGACCGGCCCGCTCGACGTCAAAGCCATCCGTGAGGGGCTGTTACCCGCGCTCGCGAAGTCAGGCTCACCCGCGCCCTGAACGGGCACTAAAGGCAGAAGCCGAACAGCATCAGCCCCGCCAGGCGCGGCCCCTCGCTGAGCCAAAGCAGAGCGCCGAGGCCGGACAGGAGCGCCAGTCCGGCGGGGAACAGAAACTCGGCCCGCGCCTTCATGCCGGCGCGCCCTCCGGGGTGAGCTTCGCGTCCCGGATCGGAAGATTGGCCACGCCCGCCAGAAGCGCTAAGGCGACCGAAATCGTCCAGGCCGCGTCGTAGCTTCCCGTCCAGGCGAAGACGAGGCCCGCTCCCCAGGCCCCGAAGAACGCGCCGATCTGGTGGCTCATGAAGACGATGCCGAACAGGGTCGAAAGGTAGCGCACGCCGAAGATCTGGCCGACGAGCCCGCTCGTCAGCGGCACTGTGCCGAGCCAGAGAAAGCCCATGGCGCAGGCGAAGATCGTGACCGAAAGCGGCGTGAAGGGCACCGCGAGAAACAGCGCGATCACCAAGGCACGGCCGAAATAGAGCGCCGCCAGCACATATTTCTTGCGCAGCCGGTCGGCCGAGAGGCCGAAGACATAGGAGCCGAGAATATTGAACAGGCCGATCAGCGCCAGCGCCCGCGCGCCGACCGAGGGGTCGATCGCCTGATCGGCCAGAAAGGCCGGCAGATGCGTCGCGACGAAGGCGACGTGAAAGCCGCAGACGAAGAAGCCGACATTCAGGAGCCAATAGCCGGGATGACGCGCGGCAAGCCGCAGGGCCGCGCCGAGGCTTTCGCTCTGGGCCGCGCCCGCGCTGGGAGCCGTCTGGGGGCGCCCGGCAATGCCGATCGCCAGAAACACCATGAGCGAGGCGAGGGCCGCGGCGAAGAGAAGCGCGCCGCGCCAGCCGAAGGCCTCGACGGCCATCTGCGTGACCGGCACCAGAAGGAACTGCCCGACCGAGCCGCCCGCCGTCACGATGCCGAAGGCCATGCCGCGCCGCTCGGCCGGCACGAAGCGCCCGACCGCGCCGAGCACGACCACGAAGGTGACGCCCGTCATGGCAAAGCCCACGAGAACGCCGAGCGACAGGTCGAGCGCCAGGGCGCTCGCCGCCGTGGAGGCGAGAACGAGACCCAGCGCATAGAGAAGCCCGCCGACGGCCGCGACCCGCCCCGCGCCGTGCCGATCTGCCAGCGCGCCGACAAAGGGCTGGCCGAGACCCAGAACGAGATTCTGCAGCGCGATGGCGAGGCCGAACGCCTCGCGCCCGACGCCGATCTCCAGCTCGACGGGGCGGAGCAGAAGGCCGAAGCCCTGCCGCAGGCCCATGGCGATGGTGACGATCGTCGCCCCGCAGAGAAGCGCGATCCAGGGATTGCGAAGGGAGGCGGGGGATGGGGTCATCTGCGGCTCGCGAACAGGTGTCTGACAGGCGTAGCGCAAATGCCGCGCGCTGCCGAGCCCTGATTCGTCAGTCGAGCTTTCGAATTCGGTGCGGCCAGCTATCTGTCTGATCGGTACGCGCCTCGACCGGCCCCGCTCAGGCGATCAGGGGTGCAGCCTTGGCGCCGAGCACATCGCAGATCGCCTGCGGGGCGAGATGGATCTGCAAGCCGCGCTGGCCGCCATTGACGAAGACCTGTGCGTGCCGCAGCGCCTGCTCTTCGATCACCACCGGCACCCGCTTCTTCTGGCCGAAGGGGCTGATGCCGCCGACCACGTAGCCTGTCACCCGCTCGGCCTCGGCAGGCGGCATCATCTGCGCCGACTTGCCGCCCACGGCGCTGGCGAGGCGCTTCATCGAAACCTCCCGGTCGGAGGGCACGACCACGCAGACCGGCTTGCCGTCCACCAGCGTCATCAGGGTCTTCAGGACGAGATCGGGCGAAACGCCGATCGCTTCGGCCGCCTGCAACCCGATATGCTGGGCGTGTGGGTCGTAGGCGTATTCTTGCGTGGTGAAGGCGACGCCCGCTTGCGTCAGGGCCAGCGTGGCGCGTGTCGACTTGGACAAAGCTCGGCCTCATTCGTGGAGATGGTTCGGCGTGTCGCCCGTTCGGCCTATGCCTTCCGGGTGGAAAACGAAACGGGGTTCGCCATGAAAATCTGGGGTCGCAACAATTCCACCAATGTCCGCAAGGTTCTCTGGTGCGCGGCGGAACTCGGGCTTACCTACGAGCACATTCCGGCGGGCGGCGCGTTCGGGCAGGTCCAGTCTCCGGCCTATCTCGCCTTGAACCCGAACGGCCTCGTGCCCTGCCTGGAAGACGAGGGGCTGGTTCTCTGGGAATCCAACGCGATCGTGCGCTATCTCGCCCGCCAATACGGGGCCGCGCCCTTCGCGCCCGGCGACCCGCGCGCCTTTGCCGTCGCCGACAAATGGATGGACTGGACCTCGCTCTCCTTCGCCGGTCCCTTCCGCGATCTGTTCTGGAACCTCGTTCGCGTCGCGCCAGATCAGCGGGACGACGCCGCGATGGAGCGAGGGGCGCACCAGTGCGCGGAGTTGATGCGCCGAGCCGACGCGGCCCTGCAAGGCTCGCCCTACCTGTCCGGCCCCGATTTCGGCATCGGCGACATCCCGCTCGGCTGCATCGCCTATGCCTGGTTCTCGCTCCCGATCGAGCGTCCGCGCTTGGCGGCGCTCGAAGCCTGGTATGAGCGAATCGCGGCCCGGCCGGCCTTTCGCACGGGCGTCATGACCGGGATTTCCTGAGAGCGAACCGCTTCGATCGAGAGATTTTCCGCTCTTTCGCCCAGCCGGGGCTTGCGGCAAAGGGGTAAGCCGTCGCAAGAGGCTGGCATCCATAAGGCGGGCGAACGATCTTGCGAATCGAGACTATCCGCCATTTTTCCTCGCGCTCCCAAGCGCCGACGCCTGAACCGGAGCCTCGCGCCATGTCTCACGCCCTGACCCGCCGCCGCTTTGCCGCTCTCGCCGGCGCAGGGTTGGCGCTTGGACTTACCGGCCTGACCTCCAGGCCCGCCCGCGCCGAAGCGGATTTGGACGCGCTCTGGGCCGAGATCGAAAACCGCTTCTCGGCCCGGCTCGGCGCCTTCGTCTGGGATATGGAAACGGATCGGCGCTGGGCGCGGCGTGCGGACGAGCGCTTTCCGCTGTGCTCGACCTTCAAGCTCGTGGCCGCCGCCGGCCTCCTGGCTCGCGTGGATGCCGGCCAGGAAAACCTGTCGCGACGTGTGGTGATCGCAAAATCCGATCTCGTGACCTATTCGCCCGAGACCGAAAAGCATGTCGGCGGCGAAGGCATGACGCTCAGCTCCATCGCCGAGGCGGCGCTGTCGCAGAGCGACAACACGGCCGGCAATGTGCTGATCGACCTTCTGGGCGGGCCGGAGGGCGTGACCCGGACGGCGCGCGGCTTCGGCGACGAGAGCTTCCGGCTCGACCGGCGCGAAACCGCGCTGAACGAGGCGAAGCCTGGCGACCCCAGGGACACGACCAGCCCGGCGGCCATGACGAAGACGCTCCACGCGCTTCTCTTCGGCGAGGCGCTGAAACCGGACTCGCGCCGCCAGCTGGCGGACTGGATGGTCGCGAACCGGACGGGCGACGCCAAGCTGCGCGCCGGCCTGCCGAAAGACTGGCGCGTCGGAGACAAGACGGGCGGCGGCGATTTCGGCACGATGAACGATGTCGCCGTGATCTGGCCGCCGGCGGGAAAGCCGATCCTCGTCAGTTTGTATCTGACGGAAACGAAGGCCAGTTTCGACGCGCGCAACGCGGCCTTCGCCGAGGTCGGCCGCGCGCTGGCCATGCTTCGCTGAAGACGGCGGGCGGCTTCGGGGCAGCCCCAAGGCCGCCCCATAGGCCGGCCTTAGAGCCGGGGACAGAACCCTGCGGCGGAAAGCCGGCGAGGGACTTGCGTTCCCGGCGAGGCGCCGAGCGCAGACGATGCAGCGCATCGGTGAGCATCGGCAACGATGATCGGGGGCGCAAGGACCCGGCGGATCGACCCGCAGGGTTTTGGCCCCGGCTCTTAGCCGTTGAAGACCACGGCGATCTTGTTGCCGCAGGGATCGCGCAGATAGGCGGCGTACCAGTCCGGCCCATATTGCGGGCGCAGGCCCGGCGCGCCTTCGTCCGTGCCGCCCTGCGCCATTCCAGCGGCGTAGAAGGCGTCCACTTCGGCTTGCGAGGCGGCGGGAAAGCCGACCATCGCGCCGTTTCCGGCGCTGGCCGGCGCGCCGTCGAAAGGTTTCACGACCCAGACCGAGAAGCCTTCGCCCGTGCCGCCTTGAGAGTAGCCGCGCCCGCCCGCGAAGCTCGCATGGCTGCTCCAGCCGATCGCCGCCAGAACCGCATCGTAAAAGGCAAAGGACGGCTCGACCGGCGACGCGCCGATCGTGACATAGGGATGCATCGCCATGGTTGGGGCTCCGTTGGACCAGAGCCGAAGCGTAAAAGGGCGAACTGGTGCCGAGCATGACGCAAGGGAAGCCCATGGCCAAATGCGCGGTGGCCTCCATCTTGCCTCGCATGAGTGATCTTACCCCTGCCTTCTCCCTTCGCATTCCCGAGGACGATGCTCTTGCGCGGCGGGTCTGCGATCATTGCGGCTTCGTCGCCTATGAAAACCCGAAGATCGTCGTCGGCTCGGTCGTGCGGTTCGAAGATCGCATCCTCCTGTGCCGCCGCGGCATAGAACCGGGGCGAGGGCGCTGGACGATTCCGGCCGGCTATCTCGAACTAAACGAGACGCCCGATGCCGGCGCGGCGCGCGAGGCTTTCGAGGAGGCCGGGGCGCGGATCGACATTTCGCGGCTTCTGGCGGTCTATTCCGTGCCCCGCATCAGCCAGGTGCAACTGATCTACCGCGCACGCCTCCTCGACCCTGCCATCCTGGCCGGCCCGGAAAGTCTGGAGGTCAAGCTGGTGCACCCGGACGACATCCCCTGGGACGACCTTGCCTTTCCCACCGTCCATTGGGCGCTGCGCCATGATGCGGAGGCGGAAGCGGGCGCGCCGCCGGTGCCTTTCGGCAATCCGGCCGGCGAAGCCGGAGACCGCCTGCCGGATGGAACGCCGGTGGGCGAGGACGCGCTGTAGCGGGGCGCAAACTTTCGGGCCGATCCGCCCGGTTTTTCAATGGAGGCGGCGCCGAGTCGCCGGAGACGGCTCGGCGCTGTTTCACGTGAAACGTTAAGGAAGACCGAATCCGATCAGTCCCGCGCCTCTTCCGTCGTGCGACGAATTTCCGAGACGAGTTCGGACGGCAGCTGAAGACGGGCGGCGAGAAGGTCGAGATAGGCGCGCTCGGCTGGCTGGTCCGGGTCGATGGCGAGGAGTGACGCGGTGTAGAGTTCGACCGCCACCTCCTGCGTCGTCGCATGGCGCACCAGCTCGTCCACCGAGAGCGGACGGCGGATTTCGTCCATCAGCAGGCCCTTTTCCTCGGCGTCGAGGTCGAGATCCTCGATCCGCCCGAAGATGCGGCGCTCTTCGTTGGCGTCGAGCGTGCCGTCCGCTTTGGCCGCCGCGATCATCGCCGACAGGAGAAGCTTGGCGCGATGCTCGGCGTCCGAGCCGGCGGGGTGGAAGTTCGGGTCGCTCACCTCGGGAATGTCGCTGGCGGCAATGGGACGGATCGGGCCGGGCTGCGAGGGCGCGAGACTTGGCTGGTTCTGTGCCTGCCAATTGGTCCAGGCCTTGTAGCCAAGGCCGGCGATCAGGGCGAGGCCGCCGAGCTTTACGGCCTGTCCGCCGAAGCCCTTCATGCTCTTCCCGCCGCCCCGGCGCAGAAGCTGCGAGACGAGACCGCCCGCCAGTGCGCCGCCGATGGCCTTGCCGGCGAGCGAGCCACTGCCCGAGCGCCCGCCCGACAGGACGCTGGCGGCGAGATCCCCGATGCCGCCGCCCAAGCGCGCGCCGGTCCCGCCGAGCGCGCCGCCGAGCAACTTGCCGAGCCCGTCCTGAAGCGTTTCGCCCGTGGAGGCGCGGCCGGTGCCGGATGGGAAGGGATTGCGCGTTCCGGCGCCGCGTCCCGTGCCGAGGAACTGGTCGAGAAGTTTCTGCGCGTCGATCATTCCATGGGCCTCCGGATCAGGGATCAGAAGGCCCATTTGGGAAGTGCGAGGCGCGCGGCCAAGCGGCCGGCCCTCGCGATGCGATCACGGTTTCTTTTCGAAGAGCGGCTCCAGCGCATGGCGCTTGAGCAGAGGAAACTGCATCAGCATGAAGATCATGGTGATGGGCATGGTGCCCCAGACCTTGAACGCCACCCAGAAATCGGTCGAGAAGCAGCGCCAGACGACCTCGTTGAGGATGGCGAGGAAGACGAAGAACAGGCCCCAGCGCAGCGTCAGCTTGCGCCAGCCCTCGTTGTCGAGCTTGAAGGCCTGATCGAAGACATAGCCGAGCAGCGGCTTGCCGAAGGCGAGGCCCCCGAGCAGCACGGCGGCGAAGAGCGCGTTGACGATGGTCGGCTTCATCTTGATGAAGACGTCGTCCTGCAGCCAGAGCGTCAGCGAGCCGAAGATCAGCACCACCGCGCCGGACACGATCGGCATGATCGGCAGGGTGCGCACCAGCACCCAGGAGGCAATGAGCGCCGCAACGGTCGCGGCCATGAACAGGGCGGTGGCCACGAAGAGCGGCCCGCCGAGTTCGCCCAAAGCCGGAAAGGCGCGGACGATCGCCTCGCCCCGATTGTTGGCGAAGAAGAAGACGACAAGCGGCCCGAGTTCGAGCGCGAACTTGACGAGCGGGTTCATCTCGCGCCGGCCCGGCGTGTTCGGGGCCTTTTCGATGATCGGATCGGAGGACATGGACGGGTTTCCCTTTCGGGGATGGTGTCGGGCGGCGAGGCGGCGAAATTCAGGCGATGAGGTCTTCAGACGGTTTGAGCGCGGCCGAGTTTCAAACCGTGCCGGCGCGGCCGGCGATGGCATCGGCGAAATCGCGCGCCTTGAAGGGTTCGAGATCGTCCACGCCTTCGCCGACGCCCACGAAGAAGACCGGCAGCTTATGCTTGGCGGCGATGGCGACCAGAATGCCGCCGCGCGCCGTACCGTCTAGCTTGGTCATGACGAGGCCGTTGACGCCCGCCACGTTGCGGAAAATCTCGACCTGATTGAGCGCGTTCTGACCCGTGGTTGCGTCCAGCGTCTGGAGCACGGTGTGCGGCGAGTCGGGGTCGCGCTTCTGGAGAACGCGCACGATCTTGGCGAGCTCGTCCATCAGCTCGGCGCGGTTCTGGAGACGGCCGGCCGTATCGATGATCAGAACGTCCGACCCGTTGGCGACCGCCTCGTCATAGGCCTCGAAGGCGAGGCCCGCCGCATCGGCGCCGATCTGCCGGGCGACGACGGTGGAGCCGGTGCGCTCGCCCCAGATCTTCAACTGCTCCACGGCTGCGGCGCGGAACGTGTCGCCCGCGCCGAGCGTCACCTTCAAACCGCCGCGCGTGAGCTTGGCGGCGAGCTTGCCGATGGTCGTGGTCTTGCCCGTGCCGTTGACGCCGACCACGAGAATAACGTGCGGCTTTACTTCGAGGTCGAGTTCCAAGGGCTTTGCGACAGGCGCCAGCGCGCGCTCCACCTCGTCGGCCAGGATCTGGCGCACGGCCTCGCCCGAGATTTCCTTGCCGAAGCGACCATCGGATAGGCGATCCGTAATGCGCATCGCCGTCTCGACGCCGAGATCGGCCTGGATCAGCACGTCCTCGAATTCCTGAAGCGTTTCTTCGTCCAGCTTGCGCTTGGTAAAGAGCGCGGTGATCTGGCCGGACAGTTGGTTGGAGGAGCGAGCGAGTCCCTCGCGCAGACGCTGGAAGAAGGGTTTGCGCGGTTCGCTTGCGGCGGCGGCCTCTGCCCTCTGACGCTCGCGCAGCGCCCAGCCTTCGCCATCGGTCGGCTGGCGCAGAGGGGAAAGCGGTGGCGCAACGAGGCCCGGCAACGCACCGGCCGCCGCTGCCATGGCGACATCGGCGCGGTCCGGCGCGTCGGAGCCGAGCGCGGAGGAAATCGCCGTCTCGCTGGGCTCTTCGGGCGGCAGCGGCGCGTCGAGCCAGGCGAACTCGTCGCGCTCGCTCGTGTCTTCGGCGACTATGGCCGAGATGGGCGCGGCATCATGGATCGGCTCGGCCGGATCGACGGGCAGGCGCGCCTCGGCAAGGCTGCCGCCATCGCCCGCGACGATCGCGGCTTCCGCCGGGGCGAGGGGCGTTTCGGAGGCGGGTGCATCGTTGGCTTCGTCTTCCGCCGGCTCGGGCGCGTCCAGCCAGGAGAAGTCGGCCTCCGGCTCGGCCTCGGGTGGGCGGGCCTCGTCCAGGAAGGCGAGGTCGTCGCTCTTGTCCTCAGCGCGGGGCTCAGGTTCGACAGGGGCGGCAAAGTCGGCTTCCACCGGCGTCGGCGTGGGAGCCAATGCGACGGGTTCGTCGGTCGGCCGTGTGGCCAGTGCGACGGAATCCTGCGTTAGGGGCGCGCGCGATTCGGGCGCGCGCTCTTGTTCGACGGGCCAGACAGTCGGGGCGGGCTCGACGTGCACGGCTTCTGCGGAGGAAGCGTCCACCGGCGCGGGGCTCGGAGCCCGCGAGACGGGCTCGTCGGCGGGCGCAAAGGGGCGCTCGAAACTCTCATCCACCTGCGGGCCGCGCGTCTCGGGCGCGATCCCCGCGTCAGGGGCGAGGAGAACCGGCGCGGGTTGCGCCGGCTCCGGCTCAATTACGGAGTTTTTTTTTCAGCCGCGACGCCATCCGCGTCTTCGCCGCTCTTCAGGGGGATGATGCCGCCTTCGTCCGGCGTCTGGACGGAGGCTCCGGCCTCGGTGTCGGTGTCGGTCGATGCGGCGGCGGGCTGGTGAATCTCGGGCGCGCTGGAATCGGGCCGAGCGGCCGTCGTGTCCTGCGTGCGCGCAAGGCCGCCTTCGTGCTGCGTGCGGTCCTCTTCCTTCGCTCCGAAGGAAAAGAGGCGGCGGAAAAAGCCCTTGTTCTCGGCCATGGCGGTCTGATCCGATCGAATGTCAGGCCGCCGCGCGGGCAGCCGAGGAGGGGACGGCGAGCAGGCGCTCGCCTGTCTCGCCCGTAATGGTAGCGTTCACGATCTCGCCGGGGAGGCCGCTGTGCAGTTCGGTCACGGTAAAGTCTTCCGTCCGACCCAGTCCCTCGCGCTCGATCAGCACCTTGGCCGTGCGCCCGACGGAGCGCTGGAGGTGCTGGCGATAGGCCGCGTCCCCGCTCGCGCGAAGCCGGGCGGCCCGCTCCTTGCCCACCGCTTTGGGAAGCTGGGGCATGCGCGCGGCGGGTGTTCCCTCGCGCGGCGAAAACGGGAAGACGTGGAGATGCGTCAGGCCGCAATCCTCCACGAGACGGAGCGTGTTCTCGAACATCTCGTCGGTCTCGGTCGGGAAACCGGCGATCAGATCGGCCCCGAACACGATGTCGGGGCGGGCCTGGCGCAACTCGGCGCAGAAGCGGATCGAATCCTCGCGCGCATGGCGGCGCTTCATGCGCTTCAGGATCATGTTGTCGCCGGCTTGGAGCGACAGATGGAGATGGGGCATGACGCGCGGCTCGGAGCCGATGGCCTCCACCAAGGCTTCGTCCGCTTCCACCGAATCGATCGAGGACAGGCGTAGGCGCTGGAGATCGGGCACATGGCGCAGGAGGCTTTGCACCAGCGCGCCGAGGCGGGGGCTGCCCGGCAGGTCCGCGCCCCAACTCGTCATGTCGACGCCCGACAGCACCACTTCGCCATAGCCGTTGCCGACGAGGCGCTTCACCTGTTCCACCGCCGCGCCCATGGGAACGGAGCGCGAATTGCCTCGCCCATAGGGGATGATGCAGAAGGTGCAGCGATGGTCGCAGCCGTTCTGCACCTGCACGATGGCGCGCGCGCGGCCCTCGATGGCGTCCACCATGTGGCCGGCCGTCTCGCGCACGCTCATGATGTCGTTGACGCGGATTTTCTCGGACGCCGCCACGCCGAAATCGGGCAGGGCGCGATAGCTCTCCGCCCGCAGCTTTTCCTCGTTGCCGATCACGGCGTCCACTTCCGCCATGGCGGCGAAGGTCGCGCCTTGCGTCTGCGCGGCGCAGCCGGTGACGACGATGCGCGCATTGGGATTGTCGCGCCGGGCGCGGCGCACGCTCTGGCGCGCCTGCCGCACGGCTTCCGCCGTGACGGCGCAGGTGTTGATGATGATGGCGGTCTGTCCGTCCGCGCCGAGCCCAGCCGCGCCGGCCTCGCGCTTCATGACTTCCGCCTCGAACGTGTTGAGCCGGCAGCCGAAGGAAATGACTTCGATCCCGCCGCTCATGACGCGGTCTCCAAGGCCGCCTCGTCGCGCGAAAAGGCGCCCGTCTCGGGGTCGAGCGTGCCGGACCATTCCCACTCGGCCGGCCCGGTCATCAAGACATGGTCATCGTCCCGCCATTCGATCAGAAGCTCTCCGCCGGCGGGCACTGTGATCGTGACGCTGCGTCCGGTGCGCCCGGTGCGCGCGGCCGAGACGGCGGCGGCGCAGGCGGCCGAGCCGCAAGCCTTGGTGAGGCCGACGCCGCGCTCCCAGGTGCGCAGGTCCAGGCTCGCCTTCGACGTCACGCGGGCAAGCGAGATATTGGCGCGCTCGGGAAAGAGCGGATGATGTTCGAGGATCGGCCCGAAGCGATCCAACTGATAGGACCAGACATCCTCCGACACCCAGAAGATCGCATGGGGATTGCCCATGGAGGCGACCGAAGGCGAATGGAGGATCGGCGCGTCGATCGGCCCGATCTGAAGTTCGATGGCGCGCGTGTCGGCGAATTCTTCCGACAGCGGGATCGCCTGCCAGTCGAAGCGCGGCTTGCCCATGTCCACCGTCAGAAGCCCGTCCTCGCGTTCGGAGGCTTCCAGAAGCCCGGCGCGCGTTTCGAACACGAAGTCGCGCTCGCCCGTTTCGGCGCTGAGCGCCTGCACCACGCAGCGTGTGCCGTTGCCGCAGGCGCCCGATTCCGAACCATCGGAATTGATGATGCGGATATAGGCAGACGTTCCGGGCGTGACGGAATCGTGGATCGCCATGATCTGGTCGAAATGCGTCTCGGCCCGCGCCGCCAGCGCGCGGGCGGCGTCCGGCGTGATCCGCTTTGTCTGGCCGCGCAGATCCGCCACGAGAATCTCGTTGCCGAGCCCGTTCATGCGGGCAAAGGGAATCGCGTGGGCCATGGCGTTTGAAACCGAAACGGGGGCGGAATTCCCGCCTATATGGCAAGAACGCCCCCGCAATGCTACCCGCCCCGCCGTTTCGGGGCGTTCGGCGCTTACATCTCCTCGTGCAGCGCATAGACGCGCAGCCGGTGCCCGTCCGGGTCGAGCGCCACGAAGGAGCGGCCGAACTCGAGATCGACGGGGGCCAGCGCGATCCGCGCGCCCTTGGCCTGCCATTCGGCATGGGCTGCATCCACCGCGGCATCGTCCGCCAGCTTGAAGCCGATCTCGCAGCCGCCGGGCGCCACATCGGGAGCGGGTTGGACGCCCTCGCGCTTCCAGAGCCCGATCATTATGCCCTCGCTGAGTGGCAGAAGGGCGAAGCCGGGGCTTTGCTCCACCGGCGCACGGCCGAGGATCGACTGGTAGAAAGCGGCGCTCCGGGCGGGGTCGGTGACATAGAGAAGGATATTGGATGCGGTGAGCATGGGCTCGTCCTCGTTGGGGTGACGAGGCGAGCTTTAGGGGGCGTGAGTGTCAGCTTCTGTCAGCAGTCTTCAGCCGGCATTGCGGTGGAAGTAATAAGCCGCGAGCGCGAGGCCGACCGCGATCACGACGCCGCGCACCACGCCCTGCGGCAGACGCCGCGCCGCCCAGACACCGCTCCAGCCGCCCAGCGCCACGCCCGGCGCCATGAGCGCGGCGTGAAGCCATGCCACGACGCCGCCCGACACGAAGACGGCGATGGCGACGATGGCGATCACGGTCGCCAGCATGTTCTTCAAAGCGTTTAGCCGGTGGTAGTCGCCGCTTTCCGTCAGGCCGAGCGTCGCCAGCATCATGATGCCCATGCCCGCGCCGAAGAACCCGCCATAGATCGCGGTGAAGAACTGGAGAAAGGGGCTGGCGAGGCTGCGCCCTCGGCTGGCGTCCTCCTGATGGGCGCGCTTGGGGGTCAGCCAGGGGCCGGCGGCAAAGAGCGCGGTGGCCGCGACGAGCAGCCAGGGCACGAGACTTTGGAATTGCGGATTGTCGAGCGAGAGAAGAATCAGCGCCCCGCCGAGCGAGCCGAGCACCGAGACGAGCGCGAGCACCAGCGCGCCGCGCCACATGCGCTTGATGTCGCTCCAATAGGCCAGCGTCGAGGTGACATAGCCCGGAAACTGGACGATCGAGGAAGTCGCATTGGCCGAGATGGGCGAGATGCCACCGAGTGTCATGGCGCCGAAGGTGAGGAACGTGCCGCCCCCCGCCACCGCGTTGATCGCGCCCGCGAAGAAGCCGGACAGAAAGAGAAGCACGGCTTCGAGAAGGGACATGGCAACCGGATCGAACAGGCGGGACGTGGCGCGAACTTAGGCAAGGCGATGTGGCGCGGAAAGAGGCGAAGAAACGCAAAGCGAGACCAGGCGCGCCGCGCGACAAAATGGTGACGCCCGTCTCGACAAGCGGGCGCATGGCGTGTATAGGCCGCCTCGTTTTCCTCAGAAAAACTTGACCGTTCCGACGGCCATGACCGGGCAACCGGCATGTAACGAAGATGAGGCTATCGCCATGAATATCATCGCTGAACTGGACGCCCAAGAGGCCGCCCGCATCGCCGCCATCCGCACGCTTCCGGCCTTCTCGCCGGGCGACACGCTGCGCGTCAACGTGCGCGTCACGGAAGGCACCCGTACCCGCGTGCAGGCCTATGAAGGCGTGTGCATCGCGCGTTCGGGCGCAGGCTTCCAGGAGAGCTTCACCGTCCGCAAGATCTCCTACGGCGAAGGCGTCGAGCGCGTGTTCCCGGTCTACTCCCCGCAGCTGGAGTCGGTCGAAGTCGTGCGCCGTGGCCGCGTTCGTCGCGCTAAGCTCTACTACCTGCGTGATCGTCGCGGTAAGTCGGCCCGTATCGTCGAGGCCACCAACGTTCGCGCTCGCAAGCTGAACGACGACGCCCGCGCGGTGGCCGCCGAAGAGCGCGCCGCGAAGGAAGCCGCGAAGACGGCCGCCAAGAACGCTGCCGAATAATCGGGTCCGCTCCCGAATCGAGTTTTGAGAAAGGGCGGCCTTCGAGCCGCCCTTTCGCGTTTCGAGCCTATCTTGCCGCTTTGAACCTCGGAGGCTGTTATGGACGAGCATCTCGCGGCCAATCTGGCCAACTGGAACGAGCGCGCGCGGCTCCACGCCAGCGACACGACCGGCTCCTACCGGATCGCGCAGGTTCTCTCCGGCGGTTCCTCGCTTCACGCGATCGAAGCCGGTGAGATCGGCGATCTGGCTGGGCTCGATGTCGTGCATCTGCAATGCCATATCGGGCTCGACACCCTGTCGCTGAAGCATCTGGGGGCGCGGTCCGTCACCGGGCTCGACTTCTCGCCCGACGCGCTGGCCGCCGCGCGGGACTTCGCGGCGCGCGCGGGAACGGACGCCCGCTTCGTCGAAGCCTCCCTCTATGACGCGCCAGAAGCGCTCGGCTCGCAGTATGATCTGGCCTTCGTCACCTGGGGCGCGATCAACTGGCTGCCGGACATCGCGGCCTGGGCCAAGGTCGTGGCCGATGTCCTGCGCCCCGGCGGGCGGCTTTATCTTCTGGAAGGGCACCCCGTTCTCAACCAGTGCGAATGGCGCGACGGGCAACCGGTCCTCACCTACGACCACCGCACGCCCACCGCCCAGCCGCTCGTCTTCGACGAGACGCAGACCTATACGGGCGATGCCCGGCCACTGACGCAGACGCGCAATTACGAGTGGATTCATGCGCTGAGCGACATCGTGAACGCGCTGATCGGCGCGGGTCTGCGGCTCGATTTCCTGCGCGAGCACGATCAGATCGCCTGGCGCGCCTTTCCCGATATGATCGAGACCGGCGTCGATCTGTTCTCCCTGCCGCTTGGCGTGCCGCGCCTTCCCATGAGCTTTTCGATCGGAGCGACCAAGCCGCTCTGATCTTCCCCCAAGCGCCGGCTGACCTCCATCGGGCCGGCGCATTCACCGCAGACCGACGAGGATGCGCGTCTCATGAGTTTCACCAGCCGCCTTCGGGCCATTCCCGTCGATCGATTCCTTTTGATGCTGATCGCGACCGTCGGTATCGCCGCCATCTTGCCGGCGCGGGGCGAGGTGGCGGAAGCCTTTGACTGGATCACCTACGGCGCCATCGCGCTTCTGTTCTTTCTGTATGGCGCGCGCCTGTCGCCGCAGGCCGTCTGGGCGGGCCTCCTGCATTGGCGTCTGCAAGGCCTCGTGTTTCTTTCGACCTTCGCACTGTTTCCCATCGTCGGGCTGCTCGTCGCGCCGCTGGCGGACCGCGTCATCCCGGGCGAACTGGCGCTCGGTCTTCTCTACCTCACACTTCTGCCCTCCACGGTGCAGTCCTCCATCGCCTTCACATCGATCGCGGGCGGCAACGTGCCGGCGGCGCTGACCAGCGCTTCTGTGTCGAACATGCTGGGCGTCATCGTCACGCCCGTTCTCGTGCTTCTGCTGGCGAGCGGCAGCGGCGACGGGGCCTTTTCCTTCGACGCCATCGAAAAGATCGCGCTTCAGATCCTCGCGCCCTTCGTCGCCGGCCAGATCGTCCGGCCGCTGATCGGCGGCTGGCTGGCGCGCCACAAGCCGGTGACGGTCGTGGTGGATCGCGGCTCGATTCTTCTCGTCGTCTATGCCGCCTTCTCGGAGGGGGTCGTCGCCGGTGTCTGGTCGAGCCTCGACTGGCAGGATCTCGCGATCGTCGTGCTGTTCGATATCGCGATCCTTGCCGTCTCGCTGTCGGTCACGACGCTCGCGGCCCGCAAGCTCGGCTTCAATCGCGAAGACGAGATCGCCATCGTCTTCTGCGGCTCCAAGAAGAGCATGGCGACCGGCATTCCGATGGCCGGCATTCTGTTTGCCGGGCACGCCATGGCGCTCGTCGTCCTGCCGCTGATGTTGTTCCACCAGATCCAGCTCTTCGCCTGCGCCGCGCTGGCGCAGCGCTACGCCCGGCAGACCAAGGCCGTGCCGACGCCCAGCGTCAAAGAGGCTGCCGCCGAGGAGCGAGACAGCGTGGACAAAGCCGCCGCCACGACCAATCCTTGAGAGACAGGCTTTCTCTCTCAAAGCCCTGCCGCGAACGCTTCGTTCTTGGCAGGGCTGCCTCTGCCATGACACTTTCCCCGAGCCCGACCATCGCGGAACCCCAGCCCATGATCCCCCGCCGCCTGTTCCTCGCCGCCGCTGCCCTGGCCCTCGCGCTGCCAGCCGCCACCGCATTTGCGCAAGGCGCGGCGCTGCCGAACCTCAAGGGCCGCGAGATCGTGGTGGTGACGGAGAATGCCTATCCGCCGCTGCAATATCTCGACCCCGCCAGCGGGCAGGCGGTGGGCTGGGAATATGACGCGATGAACGAGATCGCCCACCGGCTGAACGCCAAGGTCCGCTACGAGAACGCCTCTTGGGACGCGATGATCACGGCCGTCTCCGCCGGCCAGTACGATATCGGCATGACCGGCATCACCATTCGCGAGGATCGCAAGGAGAAGGTCGATTTCTCCGATCCCTACATGCTCTCGCAAATGGTCATGATCGTGCGCGCCGACGAAAACCGATTCTCGGACGCCGCCTCCTTCAAGGCGATGGACAAGGGGCTGGTGGGTTCGCAGGCGGGCACGACGCCCTTCTACACCGCCGTTTACGAGGTACTGGACGGCAACGAACAGAACCCGCGCGTCAAGCTGTTCGAGACCTTCGGCGCGCAGATCCAAGCGCTGCGCGCGGGGGATGTCGATCTCGTCTTGAGCGATCTGGCCGGCGGTCAGGCCTCCGTCGCCGCGTCCAACGGCGCGCTCAAGATCGTCGGGGAGCCGCTCGGCAAGGACGAGTTCGGCTTCATCTTCCCCAAGGGCTCCGATCTCGTCGCGCCCGTCAACGCCGCCATTGCCGCGCTCAAAAGCGATGGCACGCTCGATGCCCTCACGCAGAAATGGTTCGTGGACGCCAAGCTCGGCCAGCCGTGAGCCGCTTGCCCCCGCGCGGCGGTTTGCGCAGCCGGCTCGCCGCGCCGGATTTTCCCTGGTGGCTCGTCGCCCTGGCCGTGCTCGCTCTCGCCGCAGCCCTCGTCATCGCGGCCGAGGCCGGGCTGAGGCAGACCCTCGCGATCCTCGCCACGGGTCTCCTGACCACCGTCGAAGTCACCGCGCTGGCCTTTGCTGGCGCGCTCGGGCTCGGCTTTCTCGTGGCGCTGGCGGGGCGCTCGCGCCGTCGGTTGCCTCGCAATCTCGCGCGCCTCTATGTCGAGATCGTGCGCGGCGTACCCGTGCTCGTACTCCTGTTCTGGATCGCCTTTGCCGGCGTTCCCGGCACGGTCGCCGCCTGGAACTGGCTGGTGACACCCCTACGCGAGGCCGGCCTTCTCTCCGAACTCCTCGTGCGCGACGTCTCGCTGCTGATGCGCGGCGTTCTCGCCCTCGTCATCGCCTATTCCGCCTTTATCGCCGAAATCATCCGCGCCGGTCTCGAATCCGTTCCTAGGGGCCAGACCGAAGCCGCCGAAGCCTTGGGCCTTTCGCCTTTCCAGCGCCTGCGCCTCGTCGTTCTGCCGCAGGCGATCCGCACCGTTCTGCCCCCGCTCGGCAACGATCTGGTTTCCATGGTCAAGGACTCCTCGCTCGTCTCCGTGCTCGGCGTCGCCGACATCACCCAGATGGGCAAGGTCTATGCCTCCGGCTCCTTCCGCTTCTTCGAAACCTATTCCGTCGTCGCCTATCTCTACCTCCTTATGACTGTCTCCCTCTCGCTCGCCGCCCGCGCGCTGGAGCGCCGCTTGCGGCGGTGACGGAAAGGCAGGGGCGCTGCCCCCGCACCCCCGGCAGGGGAAATGATTTCTCCTGCACCCCTCGTTCGTTTGGCTCGTGTCCGAGATCGAGGTGGGCCAGTGGCCCGCCCCGATCTCGGAAAAGTCGCAAATGAAAGGAAGGGTTCGGGAAGTCCTTCCCGAGCGGGGATCGGGGCGGCAGCCCCGCCTTTGCCTCACCCGCGCAACAGGCATTGCGCAGCCGGGCGGGTGGGCGTATTTTGGAACGATGCGAAAGAGCGCGAAGTCCGAGGGCCGGTTGCCGACCACGCTGGGGTTTTCCCCCGTGGAGGATCGCGCGCGGATGCCCGGCCGCTTTTTCTACCGGCAGATTTCGGCCGTTCTCCTGACGCGCTGACGCCGCGCGGCCTCGGGGCCGCCGCCTTTTTCCGTTCGATACTGTCAGGCGCGGTGGCCCTTGGGCCGACCGGCCGTTCTTGAAGACGATAAGCCCATGAGCCAGACTGTGAAACCCCGCACGCTCTACGACAAGATCTGGGACGATCACCTGATCTCGACCGACGAGAACGGCGGCAGCCTTCTCTATATCGACCGTCATCTCGTGCATGAGGTGACGAGCCCGCAGGCCTTCGAGGGCCTACGCGCGGCGGGGCGCAAGGTGCGCCATCCCTCCCGCACGCTGGCGGTGGTGGATCACAACGTGCCGACCTATGACCGGCGCGGCGGCATCCACAACGAGGAAAGCCGCATCCAGGTCGAGACGCTGGCCAAGAACGCGGCCGAGTTCGGCGTCGAGTATTTCAACGAGGTCGACAACCGGCAGGGCATCGTCCACATCATCGGACCGGAGCAGGGCTTCACGCTGCCCGGCATGACCATCGTCTGCGGCGACTCGCACACCTCCACGCACGGGGCCTTCGGCGCGCTGGCGCATGGTATCGGGACGTCCGAGGTCGAGCACGTGCTCGCCACGCAGACGCTGATCCAGCAGAAGGCCAAGAACATGCTCGTCCAGGTGGACGGGGCGCTGCCCGAGAGCGTGACGGCCAAGGACATCATCCTCGCCATTATCGGCCAGATCGGCACGGCGGGCGGCACGGGCTATGTCATCGAGTTCGCCGGGGAGGCGATCCGCGCGCTTTCGATGGAAGGGCGGATGACGATCTGCAACATGACGATCGAGGGCGGCGCGCGCGCCGGCCTGATCGCGCCCGATCAGACGACCTTCGACTATATCGAAGGCCGCCCGCGTGCGCCGCAGGGGGCGGCGTTCGAGCAGGCCCTGTCCTACTGGAGGACGCTGCACACGGACGAGGGCGCGCATTTCGACAAGGTGGTGCGCCTCGACGCTGCCAACCTCCCGCCCATCGTCTCCTGGGGCTCCTCGCCGGAAGACGTCGTGTCGATCGACGGCGTGGTGCCGAATCCGGACGAGATCGCCGACGAGGCCAAGCGCGACACCAAGCGCCGCGCGCTCGACTATATGGGCCTCCAGGCCGGCACGAAGATGACGGACATCACGATCGACCGCGTCTTCATCGGCTCCTGCACCAATGGGCGCATCGAGGATCTGCGCGCGGTGGCCAAGGTCGTGGAAGGGCGCAAGGTGGCCGATAGCGTGTCGGCCATGATCGTGCCGGGCTCAGGTCTCGTGAAGCTTCAGGCGGAGGCCGAGGGGCTGGACAGGATCCTCCGCGAGGCCGGGTTCGACTGGCGCGAGCCGGGCTGCTCCATGTGCCTTGGCATGAACGAGGACCGGTTGAAGCCGAACGAGCGCTGCGCCTCGACCTCGAACCGCAATTTCGAGGGCCGTCAGGGCTTCAAGGGCCGCACTCATCTCGTCTCGCCCGCCATGGCGGCGGCGGCGGCGGTGGCGGGCCGCTTCGTCGATATCCGCGAGTGGAAGTGATCTGACGTGTGAGCCCTTCCGGTCCGCCGGGTGGGCTCCTTTTTCGCCTGATATCGGAGAAGGGGGAGCGGTGGTTCTCCGCCCGGATCAAGGCGATGGATAAAGAGCCGGCTCCATAGGCATGCGGGCCGGCGCGATGCTGTCGGCCACGACGCGGTTTCGCCCGTGCGATTTGGCGACATAGAGCAACTTGTCGGCGCGGCCGGCCGTGTCCCATAGATGCTCGCCGGGGGCGAGTGCGACGACGCCGAAGCTGGCGGTGACCTGCACTTCGGAGAGCTCGAAGGGCCAGCGAACCTGCGACAGGGCACGCTGCATCCGGCTTGCCAGATCACGCGCTTCGGACAAGCTCAGACCGCGTTCGAACAAGGCGAACTCCTCGCCGCCGAAGCGGCAGACGCAGCCGTTCGGGCTGGCCATTTCACCCAGCAGGGCGGCAAAACCGCAGATCACGGCATCGCCCGCCTCATGACCGTGCCGGTCGTTGATCTGTTTGAAGAAATCGAGATCGGCCAGAATCAAGGCCGCAGGCACCTGTCCCGCCGGGCGGCGCAACTCGGCGACGCGCCGCTCGAAGCCGCGTCGGTTGAGAACCAGCGTCAGCGCATCCAGATCGGACGAGCGGCGGTGATGGTCGATGAGGTCCATCCCGATGGCGACCAGCACCGCGAAGGCCATGGCGACGCCAGTCGCGGCGCCGCTGAGCTGGAACACGAAGGCCCAAGGCGATTCGCGCCAGTTGGCCACCGACATGGGCGGATCGAGGGGTGAGGATAGGAAGACGAGGTTCTGCAGCGCCAGGCTTGCGGCGACGAGAAGGCAGAGCCAGAACAGAGCCTGATCGATGCCGCGCGCGGAGCGCGGTCCCATGTGGCTGGCAGCCGTGACCATGATCAGCGCGCAGCCGGTCTGGATGGCGAAGATTTCCAGCTTGGCATCGCCGGTCAGAACCAGCGCCAGACCTGCCGAGCCGAGGCTCGCTACGATGATGCCGGCCAGGAGTTCGAGGCGGGGCCGCCGTCCCATGCGCGCGGCGAGCGCCACATTGGCTCCGCTGAGCGAGAGAAGAAACAGGAGATCCTCGAACAGGGGCTTTGCGATGGCGCCGTCCGAGACGGGAATGACGGTCGATCCATAGGCCAGCGACGCCAAGGTGAAGCAGAGGCTCCACGCATAAAGGCCCGGACCCACCCGGCCGAGCACGGCGAAGCCGATCCCGAAGGCCAGAAAGGTGGCGGGAACCGCCCAGGCCAAGATGTCCGCCTGCATGTAACCTCTATGTCCTGACGCGAAGGGCGCGAAGCTTGATCGGCTCGACATGCGGTATCGGCCGCACCGGACTGGACTTCGGGGAATCGCCGGCCTTGCGCGGACTGTGAGGTGGCAGGGGTTAATGTGATCCTAACACAATCTCTCCCATTTAACTTCCGCGCGAGATTGCCCTGCCCCTGCACGCGAAGAGTGTTTCCGGCCCGCTCGCCCGTGCGAAAGCGCCTTGACCGGAGCCGCGTTCCGCCGCACATCGGGAGCATGAGCGCGAGCGAGCCCCTTCCTGATATCGAGATCGGCCTTCTCCGGCTGAAGGACGCGCGCGATCTGGCACCCCTGCTTTCGGCTTATAACCAGGCGATGTTCCGGGGCGCACCCGGCGCGCCCGATACGTTCTATGCCGAGCAATTGCTGCAGGATCGCACGGGCGAGATTCTCGGCGCGCGGGTGAACGGCGCTCTGGTCGGCTTTCTCGTCTTCTACGACCTGCCCGATCCCTGGACGGGAATGCGCGCCGGCATGGCCGATCATGTGTTCGTGGACCAGGCGCATCGGCGCAAGGGCATCGCCAAGGCCATGGTCGATCTTCTGGCCGAGGAGGCCGACGGGCGGGGCTGGTCCCGGCTCGTGCTCCACGCGCCGCGACATGGCGGGTCGGGCCGCCATCTCTACGAGAAGGTGGCCGAGCCCGCCGACTGGTCGAGCTACGTCATCCGCTTTCTGGACCGCTAGCGCGCAGCGGCCGCGCGTCGCAGACGCGGCGATATAATCGGTTTGGATCGTGCGCGGGCCTGAAACCTCGATTCTGCGGCTTGATTTCGCGCTGCGAAGGGGCTTTTAGAAATTCTCCAGATGCTGGGGACGGTCTTTGGCCGGCCGCGGCCGAACCGATTCACGACCGCAACCCATCAGCGACTGCTTCAGGAGCCGTTCTTGTCCAAGATCCAATCCCAACGGCCATTGTCGCCGCACCTGTCGGTGTATCGTTTCCGCCCGACCATGGCGATGTCGATCCTCCACCGTATTACCGGCGGCGCGCTCTATTTCGGCACCGTGCTCGTGGTCTGGTGGCTGATGGCGGCGGCGAGCGGTGAAGCCTCGTTCCACCATGCCTCGGGCTTCTTCGGCTCGATCTTCGGCCGTCTCATCCTGTTCGGCTACACCTGGGCGCTCCTGCACCATGCCGCCGGCGGCATCCGCCACCTGATCTGGGACACCGGCACCGGCCTCGGCCGCGAGGAGTCCACCCGTTTCGCCATCGCCACGCTGGTCGCCTCGCTCGTCGGGACGGTTCTCCTGTGGCTCGTCGTCGCCATCTTCTAAGGATCAGCGCCATGGATATGAGAACGCCCCTGAAGCGCGTGCGCGGCTCCGGCGCGACCGGCGAAGGCACCGGCCATTTCTGGCTTCAGCGCCTCACCGCCGTCGCCAACCTCTTTCTGATCGCCTTCTTCATCGTGCTGCTGATCTCGCTGCACGACGAGGGCTACGACACGGTGCGCGCGGCGCTCGCCAACCCGATCGTCGGCCTCGTGATGGCGCTTGTGGTGGTGGTGCCCTGCATCCATATGCGCCTTGGCATGCAGACGATCATCGAGGATTATTTCCACGGCGCGCTGAAGCTGCCGCTGATCATCCTCAACACCTTCTTCGCGTTCCTGGTCGGCGCCGCCGCCGTGTTCGCGATCATCAAGATGAGCTTCGGAGCCTGATATGGCCACAGCACAGCCGCATCGCACCGCCGCGCCGGGCCAGAACGGCAAGGCCTATGAGTTCGTCGATCACGTCTTCGACGTCGTGGTCGTGGGCGCCGGCGGCGCGGGCCTTCGCGCCACGCTGGGCGCCGCCCAGGCCGGCCTGAAGACCGCCTGTATCACCAAGGTCTTCCCGACCCGCTCGCACACCGTCGCAGCCCAAGGCGGTGTCGCCGCCTCGCTCGGCAATATGGGCGAGGACAACTGGCGCTGGCACATGTACGACACCGTCAAGGGGTCGGACTGGCTGGGCGATCAGGATGCCATCGAATATCTCGTGCGCAACGCGCCCGCCGCCGTCTACGAACTGGAGCATTTCGGCGTGCCCTTCTCGCGCACGCAGGACGGCAAGATTTATCAGCGCCCCTTCGGCGGCATGACCACCGATTTCGGCAACGGCCCGCCGGCTCAGCGCACCTGCGCCGCCGCCGACCGCACCGGCCACGCCATCCTGCACACGCTCTACGGCCAGTCGCTGCGCTACTCGTCGGAATTCTTCATCGAGTATTTCGCGATCGACCTGATCATGGACGAGGACGGCGCCTGCCGCGGCGTCGTCGCGCTCAACATGGATGACGGCTCGATCCACCGCTTCACCGCCAAGAAGACGATTCTGGCGACCGGTGGTTATGGCCGTGCCTATTTCTCGGCGACCTCGGCCCATACCTGCACGGGCGACGGCAACGCCATGGTGCTGCGCGCCGGCCTGCCCTTGCAGGACATGGAGTTCGTGCAATTCCACCCGACCGGCATCTACGGCGCGGGCTGCCTCATCACGGAAGGCGCGCGCGGCGAGGGCGGCTATCTGACGAACTCGGAAGGCGAGCGCTTCATGGAGCGCTATGCCCCCTCGGCCAAGGATCTGGCGTCACGTGACGTCGTGTCCCGTTCGATGACGATGGAAATCCGCGAAGGGCGCGGCGTCGGCAAGAACAAGGACCACATCTTCCTTCATCTCGACCATCTCGACCCGAAGATCCTGCACGAGCGCCTGCCGGGCATTTCGGAGTCGGCGCGCATCTTCGCGGGTGTGGACGTGACCAAGGAGCCGATCCCGGTTTTGCCGACCGTCCATTACAACATGGGCGGCATCCCGACGAACTATCACGGCGAAGTGCTGACCAAGAAGGACGGCAATGCCGACACCGTCGTGCCGGGCCTGATGGCCGTCGGCGAGGCAGCCTGCGTGTCCGTCCACGGCGCCAATCGCCTGGGCTCCAACTCGCTGATCGATCTCGTCGTGTTCGGCCGCGCGGCCGCGCTGCGCTGCGCCGAGACGGTGACGCCGGGCGAGGGCCATGCGCCGCTGCCCAAGGATGCCGGCGAGAACTCCCTCGCGCGCCTCGACCGCTTCCGCTACGCCCAGGGTTCGACCTCGACGGCCGAGCTTCGCGACAACATGCAGCGCACGATGCAGTCCAACTGCGCCGTGTTCCGCACGGGCGAGGTTCTGGAAGAGGGCCACGAGAAGATCCATCAGGTCTGGCAGTCGTCCGATGACGTGCGCGTCACCGACCGTTCGCTGATCTGGAACACGGACCTGATCGAGACGCTGGAATACGACAACCTGATCTCGCAGGCGGTCGTGACAATGGACTCGGCTCTCGCCCGCCAGGAATCGCGCGGCGCCCACGCCCGCGAGGACTTCCCCGATCGCGACGACGCCAACTGGATGAAGCACACGCTCTCCTTCTGCGATACGCAGAACAAGACGGTGCGCCTCGACGATCGTCCGGTGCACACCTACACCATGTCCAACCAGATCGAGTATATCGCGCCCAAGAAGCGCGTTTACTGATCGGCGGATCATCACCGCATCATCAAAGGCCGCCTTTCGGGGCGGCCTTTTTGCTAAGCCGGGCGGCACGCCACCTTTCCGATGCGGGGTGACTTCGCTATTTCGGCTGGAATGAGTGTCAGGGCGCTGCGCGCGATCGGTGAACATCTGCTGCGGCGAAGCCGGATCGTACGCTTTGCGGTGAAGCAGCGCCTGCGGCTGACCGACCAGCCGACACTCGTGGTCTATCCCGGTCATCTCACCGGCGGGCGTCTGACGCTGCTTGGGCGTGTCTTGGAAGACGAGGGCGTCTTCGGCGCGGCGCATTCGAACTCGACCTTCCGCAATCTCTATCTCACCTTCAAGCGCTACGAGACCGACGAGATTGGCGGCGCGCGCCTCCAGTGGGAGGGGCTCGGCCAATCGGGCGAAGTGGTGAGCCAGCGCGACGGTTATTTCCGCATTGAGGCGGAAGGGCTCACCATGCCCGAGGGCGACGCGCCCTGGGCGCGGATCCGCGTGACGCTGCAAAAGGCGCGCGGCTATGATTTCGCGCCGATGAGCGTGGAAGCGCGGGCGCGGGTTGTCTCGCCCAAGGCGCGCTTTGCCATCATCTCCGATATCGACGACACGATCATCCATACCGGTGCCTTCAAGATGCTGCGGCATTGGCGCATCGTCACGGCCAATTCGCCGGAAGCGCGTCTGCCCTTTCCCGGCGTGTCGCGCTTCTACCGCGCGCTTTGCGAGGGCGCGGCGGGAGCGGAGACCAATCCGGTCTTCTATGTTTCGTCCAGCCCCTGGAACCTCGCCGACATTTTCGAGCGCTTCATGGCGCTGCGCAGCATTCCGGTCGGGCCCATGCTCCTGCGCTCGCTTTCGTCCGACGCGCTCGGCTGGCTCCTGCGCCGCCACCATGGCCATAAGGACCGGATGATCGACGCGGTGATGGCGGCCAACCCGACGCTGCCCTTCATCCTGATCGGCGACAGCGGGCAGAAGGACGCCTCGGTCTATGCCAGCGCGGTGGAGCGCCATCCCGGCCGGGTTCTGGCGGTTCATATTCACGATGTCCTGCCCGCTGGCTCACCCATGGAAACCGTAAAGGCGGCGCTGCGGCGTATCGAGGCGGCGGGCGTTCCGACGACGCTGGGGCGCACGCTGGCCGACGCCGCGCGGCAGGCGGAAGGAGCGGGGCTGATCGCGCCCGGAACCGAGAACGCGGTTCTCGCCGAGATCGCGGCCGAGGAGGGCAAGCCCAGCCGTTTCGGCCGTTTTCCTCTGATCGTGCAGCCCTGATGGCAGGCTTTGGCCAGCCTCGAAAAGATTCCGAAAGCTGCGCGCGGCTACAATCGTTTAAAGCGGCGCTGCGTGCATCGGCCTTGTTGCACCGCCGCGCTATTCGTGTTTAGCCCCATTCTAAAGAACTGACGTCGCAGCGGAACACGCCCCATGGTGGAACTCAGCCTTCCCAAGAACTCCGTCGTCGGCAAGGGCAAGACCTGGCCGAAGCCGGCTGGCGCCTCGAATGTGCGCGAGTTCGGCATCTATCGCTGGTCGCCCGATGACGGCCAGAACCCGCGCGTCGACACGTTCTATGTCGATACCGACGATTGCGGCCCGATGGTTCTCGACGCGCTGCTCTGGATCAAGAACAATGTCGACTCGACCCTGACGCTGCGCCGCTCCTGCCGCGAAGGCATCTGCGGCTCCTGCGCCATGAATATCGACGGCTCCAACACGCTCGCCTGCACCAAGGGCATGGACGAAGTGTCGGGCGCGGTGAAGGTCTATCCGCTGCCGCACATGCCGGTCATCAAGGATCTGGTGCCCGATCTCACCGTGCCTTACGCGCAGCTCCGCTCGATCGAGCCCTGGCTCAAGACCGAGACGCCCGAGCCCGAGAAGGAATGGCGCCAGAGCCATGAGGACCGTGAGAAGCTCGACGGGCTCTACGAGTGCATTCTCTGCTTCTGCTGCCAGACCTCGTGCCCGAGCTACTGGTGGAACGGCGAGCGCTATCTCGGCCCCGCCGTGCTGCTCCAGGCCTATCGCTGGCTGATCGATAGTCGCGACGAGGCAACGGGCGACCGGCTGGACGAACTCGAAGACCCGTTCAAGCTCTATCGCTGCCACACGATCATGAATTGCACGCAGGCCTGCCCCAAGGGCCTGAACCCGGCCAAGGCCATTGCCGAAATCAAGAAGATGATGGTCGAGCGCCGCGTCTGACGCGTCTCGCGCGATCCATTTTCGCACCCGCCTTGCATCCGCCGTCTTGCACGCGCCGTATCTGGAGCGAACGAGACGGCGGAGCTTTTTCATGATGCGTTCGAACTTCGTGCGGCCGGGCGTGGTCGCCCTCGCCCTTCTGGCGAGCCTTGCGCCCGTGGCCGCGCAGGCCGAAGAGGCGATCTTTGCCGGCGGCTGCTTCTGGTCGATGGAAACCGATCTCGACCGGGTGGAGGGAGTCACCTCCACGACCTCGGGCTATATCGGCGGCACGCTGCCCAACCCGACCTATCAGGACGTCATCACCGAGCGCACCGGCCATTACGAGGCGGTAAAGGTGACCTACGACCCGGCCAAAATTTCCTATGAGAAGCTTCTTTCGGCCTATTTCCATTCGATCGACCCGACGGATGCGGGCGGCCAGTTCTGCGACCGTGGCCCGTCCTATCGCACCGCGATCTTCCCGCTCGATGACGCCCAGCGAAAGGCGGCCGAGGCGAGCGAGAGGCAGGTGGCGGCCGATCTGAAGCAGGACATCGCCACGAAGATTCTGCCGACGGCAACCTTCTATCCGGCCGAGGAGTACCATCAGGACTTCGCTCGCAAGAATCCCGGCCATTACAACGCCTATCGCATGGGCTGCGGGCGGGACCGGGCGGTGCGCGCCGTCTGGGGCGACAAGGCGCAGATGGGCCTGAAGCCGGCGCACGGTTGAGGCTGCGACATCTCGCGCGCGAAAAATCTATGCTGAGGTGGAACCGAAACGACGCTGCGCTCTTTTCCTGCACAAGACGCCGGCGCCATGACGCGCGCCGGCTTGCGTGTGAATGATCGCAGGAGCGTTCGATGTCCAAGGCGGGCAAGACCCCCATCCATCCCACCAAGAACTCGATGAACGAGAACCTGCGGGCCTCGATGATCGAGCTTCTGCAGAAGCACCTGGCCTCCTCGATCGACCTCAGCTACCAGGCCAAGCAGGCCCACTGGAACGTCAAGGGCTCCAACTTCATCGGCGTCCACCTCATGTTCGACCGCCTTCATGAAGAAGCGGAAGGCTATGTGGACACGATCGCCGAGCGTCTGACGGCGCTGGGTGGGCAGGCGCGCGGCACGGTTCATGCCTCGGCCGAAGCGACGCTGCTCGATCCTTATCCGCTCGACCTCGTCGACTCGATGGACCATCTCAAGCGTCTGGCCGACTCCTATGCTAAATGGGGCGGCGCGCTGCGCGAGGCCGTGGAAGAGGCCGACGAGGCAGGCGACGACCTCACCGCCGACCTTTTCACCGAAGTCGGCCGCGCGATCGACAAGTCGCTGTATTTCCTCGAAAGCCATTTCCAGCGCGCCTGAGAGAGCTTTCCTCTGGCCCATCGAGAAGGCGTCCGCGAGGGCGCCTTTTTCGCGTTTCGAGCATGGGTCGAGGCCATCGCGTCCTTGCTCGGGCGAACACGCCGCCGCACAATAGGCTCCCGACAGGAGGCCGTTTGAGAGATGAGACACCCGGACCTCCCGCTCGAAGGCGGCTGCCGCTGCGGCCGCATTCGTTTGCGCCTCTCGGCAGCACCGCTCGCCACCTTCGTCTGCCATTGCACGGGCTGCCAGCGGATGAGTTCCAGCGCCTATTCGCTGAGCGCCATGGTGCCGTCTGACGGATTCGAGATCCTCTCGGGTGAGCCGGTGCGCGGTGCCTGAAACAGGGTGGCATCCATCATGTCTTCTGCCCGGACTGCATGAGCTGGCTTTTCACGCGCTGGGAGGGGATGGACGGGCTCGTGAACATCCGCCCGACCATGCTCGACGAGACCACGTGGTTCGCGCCCTTCATCGAGACCTATACGAGCGAGAAACTGCCCTTCGCTGAGACCGGCGCGCATCGGAGTTTTCCGAAATTCCCCGACGAGGCGGAGTTTCCGATGCTGCTTCAGGCCTACGCCGAGGCCGTCTCGCACGGATGAAGGCTGGGGGCGGCCTTGCTCCGGCCGCGAAGCGTCGCCATCTGAGCCCCATGCCCCTGGTGCAGCGCTTGCCTCCATGACACCAGCCTGCCATTCCGGGGCCATCCGCCGTTCCGCAGCTGAGCCGATCCGCCTTGTCCCTTCTCGGAGACCTTTTCCCGGCCCGAACCGTTCCGGTGCTGGTGCCCATGCCCGCCGAGCGGCCCTATAGCTATGTCGTGCCGGATGGGATGGCCGTGCAGCCGGGCTCCATCGTGCAGGTGCCGCTGGGTCCGCGTCAGGTGGCTGGCGTCGTCTGGGACGGCGAAACGGACGCGGTGGACCCCAAGAAGCTGAAGGCGATCACCCACGCTTTCGACTGCCCGCCGTTGCCCGACGCCATGCGCCGCTTCATCGACTGGGTGGCCGAGTACACGCTCTCCCCGCCCGGCCTCGTCGCGCGCATGGTGTTGCGCGTGCCCGTCGCCTTCGATCCCGAGCCCTTCGTGGACGGGCTGCGACTCACCGACCAGCGCCCCGAACGCCTGACGCCCGCGCGCCAGAAGCTTCTGGAAACCGCAACGGCCGGGCTCGAATGGACGCGGCCGGGTCTCCTCCACGCAAGCGGCGTTTCGGCCTCCGTGCTGGACGGGCTGGTGAAGGCCGGGTCGTTCGAGACGGTGAAACTGCCGCCGCACCCGATCGTTTTTCCGCCCGACACGAGCTATGGCCGCGCGGACTTGAGCGACACACAGCGCGAGGCGGCCGACCGGCTGTGCGAAGCGGTGGGGGAGGGGGGCTTTTCCGTCTCGCTCCTGGAGGGCGTCACCGGATCAGGCAAGACCGAGGTCTATTTCGAAGCGGTCGCCAAGGCGCTGGAAGCGGGGCGGCAGGTCCTGATCCTGCTGCCCGAGATCGCGCTGACGCAGAGCTTCATCGACCGGTTTCACGCGCGCTTCGGCACCGAGCCGGCGCAGTGGCATTCCGACGTGCCGCCGCGCAACCGCGAGCGCGTCTGGCGGCAGGTGGCGGAAGGGCGCGTGCGGGTCGTGGCCGGCGCGCGCTCGGCGCTGTTCCTGCCTTTCCGGGATCTCGGCCTCATCATCGTCGACGAGGAGCACGACCCCGCCTACAAGCAGGAGGATCGCACCTTCTACCATGCGCGCGACATGGCGGTGGTGCGAGGGCATATCGGCGAGTGCGCCGTGATTCTGGCGTCCGCGACGCCCTCGCTCGAAACGCGCGTCAACGCCCGCTCCGGGCGCTATCGCCATGTGCCGCTCACCGGGCGCTTTCAGGCCGCCGCGCTGCCGAGCCTGCAACTGGTGGATCTGCGCCGCCACCCGCCCGCCAAGGGGCGCTTCATCTCGCCTGTTCTCCACACGGCGATCGAGGAAACGATCGCGCGCGGCGAGCAGGCGCTGCTCTTCCTCAACCGGCGCGGCTATGCGCCGCTGACGCTCTGCCGCGCTTGCGGCCATCGCTTCCAGTGCCGGCAATGCTCCTCCTGGCTGGTGGACCACCGCCTGCGCGGCGTGCTCCAGTGCCACCATTGCGGCCATTCCGAACGCCGGCCCGAGGCCTGCCCGAGCTGCGGCACGCTGGATCATCTCGTCGCCTGCGGGCCGGGGGTGGAGCGTGTGGCCGAGGAAATGCTCCACGCCTTTCCGGAAGCGCGCACCATCCTTCTCTCCTCCGACCTGCCGGGCGGCGCGCGGCGGTTGCGGCGCGAGCTGGACGCCGTGGCCGAGGGCGAGGCCGATATCGTGATCGGCACGCAACTCGTCGCCAAGGGGCACCACTTCCCCCTGATGACGCTGGTCGGCGCGGTGGATGCCGATCTCGGCCTCAACAATGGCGATCCGCGCGCGGCCGAGCGCACGTTCCAGCTTCTGCATCAGGTGACGGGCCGCGCCGGCCGCTCCGGCCTGCCGAGTCGGGGCCTGATCCAGACCTTCGCGCCCGAACATGCCGTCATGCAGGCGATCGCGGCCGGTGATCCGGAACGCTTCTACGAGCGCGAGACGGCCGAGCGCGAGCGCGCCGGCCTGCCCCCGTTCGGACGATTGGCGGCGATCATCGTCTCGGCCGATTCGCGGCGCGAGGCGGAGGAATATGGTCGCCTCTTGCGCAAGGCTGCGCCCGAGGACGGCGATCTCGAAGTGCTCGGCCCCGCCGAAGCGCCGCTCGGCCTCGTGCGCGGGCGCCATCGCTTTCGGCTCCTGATTCAAGGAGGGCGGCGTGCGCCAATCCAGAGCTTCGTCCGAGCCATGGTGGCGAGCGCTCCGCGCCCGCGCGGCTCGGTGCAGATCCAGATCGACATCGATCCGCAAAGCTTCCTATGAGAGCGCAGAGAGTTCGACGCGAAAGGGGAGGCGGATGATGCGGGCACGGAAGGGGCATGTGCGGCGCGCGGGCTGGACGATCGCGTTGGGCTGGGCCTGTCTCGGCCCCGTGCAGGCCGCCGGGCTCGATACCCCGCCTTCCGATACAATCCTTTGGCCTCAGCCGCCCGCGCGCTGCCTCTTCTTCACGCCGGACGAGCAGACCGCCTTCCGGGCGGACGATCCCGCCACCTGGCGCTTTCGTCTCATGACCATGGCAGCGGCCAAGCCCGGCGAATCAGCCGAGCCGACCGAGCGCGGCTATGTCATGAAGGACGGCTTGCTCCGTGAACTGGAAAAGCTGCGCAGCGGGCCGGATGGCGAGGGCGCGACTGTCACGGTCTGGCGCTCAGTCGGCGAGCCCCGCCTCAACATCACCATGACCCTGCGGCCCGCCGGCTCCGAAAAGGGCCGCAACCGTTTCACCGGCACGCTGGCGACCACGCGCGGCGAGGGGCGCGAGACGATCGACATCATCGGCTCCTGCGCCCCGTAACAGCGGCAGACGCGAGGCAGGGGAAGCCATAGGGCACCTTGACCTTTCGGACCGTCTCGCCTCCTTGCGTTAGACAACGCTCCTCCCATTGATCACCTTTTCGCGAGCCTTTGCCCATGTCCCTCGAGCTTCCGACCACCCTGCCGGACCTTCTGCCCTTTATCGCGGCCTGCGTTTCCGTGCTTTATGGGCTCTTCGCCATGTTCGCGCCCCGCCTCTTTCTGCGTGCGCATGGGCTGGAAACCAGCGAGGCGAGGCGCACGGGGCTGGCCGAGGTGCGGGGCACGATTGCCGGCTTTCCGCTGGGCCTGGGCGTGGCGCTCCTGACGCTCGGCTCCTACCAGACGTTGATCCAGATGGCTCTGGGCGCGGCCTGGCTCTTCGTCGCCTTCGGGCGGCTCGTGTCGATTCTCTCGGATCAGGGCGCGACGCTCCTGAACTGGACGCTGTTCCTGTTCAACCTCGCGCTGGCCTTCCTGTGTCTGGCGCCCGCGCTCGGCCTCGTCTCGGCCTGAGCACCCGGAGGCAAGCCGCTTAACAACATCAGAAAATGGGCGCGAAAGCTCCATTGTCGTCCCCGGATCGCTGTGTTAGACGACCTTCATTCCGGCGCGGCGGGGTCTTTGTTCCCATCCGTCGCCATTTTTTTGACCCGTTTCCAGGTGTCGCGCTCGGCTCTTCCCGCGAGGCGCCTCGAACCAGACGTGAAGAGAAGCGCTCGTCCGTGGCCACATCATCCTCCCCGGTTTCCGGGGTCGCAGAACGCTACGCCCAGTCCCTCTTCGAGCTCGCGCGCGACGAGGGTTCGCTCGAGACGACCGAACAGGAACTGGTTCAGTTCCAGTCCTTGATCGATGAGAATGCGGACTTCCGCCGTCTGGTCGAAAGCCCGGCTTTCACTTCGGACGAGCAGCTGCGCGCGATCGGCGCGATCGTCGCCGCTGTCGGACCCAGCGTACTGGTTGGAAATTTCCTGAAGGTTGTGGCGAGCAATCGTCGCCTCTTCGCTCTCCCGTCCATCGTCCGGGGCTTCCGGCAGATGGCCGCCGCCCATCGCGGCGAGGTCGAGGCCGAAGTGGTCAGCGCCCACGCCCTGAACGACGAGCAGCGCCGCGAACTGGCGAGCGCGCTCGGTGCCTATACCCAAAAGACGGTGACGATGCGCGAGAGCGTCGATCCCGCGTTGCTTGGCGGCCTTGTGGTCCGCATCGGTTCGCGTCAGATCGACACCTCGCTTCGCACCAAACTCTCATCCCTTAAGCTTGCGCTGAAAGAGGTCGGCTGATGGACATCCGGGCCGCGGAAATTTCCGCAATCCTCAAGAACCAGATCAAGAACTTCGGCAGTGAGGCGGAAGTCTCCGAGGTCGGTACGGTTCTGTCCGTCGGTGACGGTATCGCTCGCGTCTACGGCCTCGACAAGTGCCAGGCCGGCGAGATGGTCGAGTTCCCCGGCGGCGTGCGTGGCATGGCGCTGAACCTCGAGTCCGACAATGTCGGCGTCGTGATCTTCGGCTCCGACCGCGACATCAAGGAAGGCGACACCGTTCGCCGCACCGGCGCGATCGTGGACGTTCCCGTCGGTAAGGGCCTGCTCGGCCGCGTCGTGGATGGTCTCGGCAATCCGATCGACGGCAAGGGTCCGATCGATGGCTTCGAGCGTCGTCGCGTCGACGTGAAGGCCCCCGGCATCATCCCGCGCAAGTCGGTGCACGAGCCCATGTCGACCGGCCTCAAGGCCATCGACGCGCTGATCCCGATCGGCCGTGGCCAGCGCGAGCTCGTCATCGGCGATCGTCAGACCGGCAAGACCGCCATTCTGCTCGACACGTTCCTGAATCAGAAGCCGGCGCATGACGCGGGCAACGAGAAGGATCGTCTCTACTGCATCTACGTCGCGATCGGCCAGAAGCGCTCGACCGTGGCGCAGTTCGTCCGCACGCTCGAAGAGCGCGGCGCTATGCAGTATTCGATCGTCGTCGCCGCGACCGCTTCGGACCCGGCTCCGATGCAGTATATCGCGCCCTTCGCGGGCTGCGCCATGGGCGAATATTTCCGCGACAACGGCATGCATGCCGTGATCGCCTATGACGATCTGTCCAAGCAGGCCGTGTCCTACCGCCAGATGTCGCTGCTTCTGCGCCGTCCGCCGGGCCGTGAAGCCTATCCGGGCGACGTTTTCTACCTGCACTCGCGCCTTCTGGAGCGCGCGGCCAAGCTGAACGACGACATGGGCGCGGGTTCCTTGACCGCTCTCCCGGTCATCGAGACGCAGGCCAACGACGTCTCGGCCTATATCCCGACCAACGTGATCTCGATCACCGACGGCCAGATCTTCCTCGAGACCAACCTGTTCTACCAGGGCATTCGCCCGGCGGTGAACGTCGGTCTGTCCGTGTCGCGCGTCGGCTCCGCCGCGCAGATCAAGGCGATGAAGCAGGTGGCCGGCTCGATCAAGGGCGAGCTCGCCCAGTATCGCGAAATGGCGGCCTTTGCGCAGTTCGGCTCCGATCTCGACGCCGCGACGCAGCGCCTCCTGAACCGTGGCGCGCGCCTGACCGAACTCCTGAAGCAACCGCAATTCTCGCCGCTGAAGACGGAAGAGCAGGTCGCGGTGATCTTCGCCGGCACGCAGGGCTTCCTCGACAAGCTCAAGGTGACGGATGTCGGTCGCTTCGAAGAGGGCCTCCTCTCGATGCTGCGCACCGAACACAAGTCGATCCTCGACACGATCGCGACCGAGAAGCAGCTGTCCGACGACACGCGCGGCAAGCTCAAGGCCGCTCTGGAACAGTACGCGAAGTCCTTCGCCTGAGGCGAGGGATTCTCGCCTGAGATCGGCCAAAGCCGGATAGGAGACGCACCAGACCCATGGCTTCGCTCAAGGATCTGAGAAACCGCATCGCCTCGGTGAAGGCGACGCAGAAGATCACCAAGGCCATGCAGATGGTCGCGGCGGCCAAGCTCCGCCGCGCCCAGGATGCGGCCGAGGCGGCGCGTCCCTATTCCGAGCGGATCGCGTCGGTGATGCGCAACATCGCGGGCGCGATGGAAGGCGGCGAGAACGTCTCGCCGCTGATGGCCGGCACCGGCAAGGACGACACGCATCTGCTCGTCGTCTTCACGAGCGATCGCGGCCTGTGCGGCGGCTTCAACGCCCAGATCGTGCGTCTGGTGCGTGAGCATGTTCGCCGTCTCGAGGCGGCCGGCAAGGTGGTGAAGATCATCTCCGTCGGCAAGAAGGGCACGGACATCATGCGCCGTGACTTCGGCTCGAAGATCGTGGCGCGTCTCGACCATAGCGGCCATCGCACGGCGAATTTCGCCGAGGCCGAGGCCGTGGCCGACATGGTCTCGGACATGTTCGCCAAGGGCGAGTTCGACGTCGCGACGATCTTCTTCTCGGCCTTCGAGAACGTCATCACGCAGCGCCCGACCGCCCAGCGCATCATTCCCGCCGATGTCGAGACGGCCGAGGATGCGGCCCCGGCTGCCAAGGGCGGCGCGCTCTATGAGTACGAGCCGGAGCCCGAGGCGATCCTCGCCGATCTCATTCCGCGCAACATCAAGGTTCAGATCTTCCGCGCTCTTCTGGAGAACGCGGCATCCGAACAGGGGGCGCGCATGAGCGCGATGGACAACGCCACGCGCAATGCCGGCGACATGATCAACAAGCTTTCGATCTCGTACAACCGTCAGCGTCAGGCGCAGATCACGACGGAACTCATCGAGATCATCGCGGGCGCCGAAGCGCTTTAATCGATTTCGGTCGGTTCCGCTGGCGGAGCCGACCAATCTCATCAGACGACGGACGCGGGAGGCGAAGACGCCGGACGCGCCGACACCCAAATTCGAGAGGAGGCCGTGATGGCTGACACATTGGATCGGAACGGCTCGATGGGCCGGGTTGCCCAGGTCATCGGCGCCGTCGTCGACGTCGAGTTCGACGGCAATCTGCCGGAAATCCTGAACGCGCTCGAGACGGACAATAACGGCAACCGCCTCGTCCTCGAAGTCGCGCAGCATCTGGGCGAGAACACCGTCCGCACCATCGCTATGGACCTGACCGAAGGTCTGGTGCGCGGCCAGCCTGTGACCGACACCGGCGGCCCGATCCAGGTTCCGGTCGGCGACGGCACGCTCGGCCGCATCATGAACGTCATCGGCGAGCCGATCGACGAAGTCGGCCCGATCGAATACACGCAGAAGCGCGGCATTCACCAGCCGGCTCCTCCCTATGTCGAACAGAATCCCGAGTCGCAGATCCTCGTGACGGGCATCAAGGTCATCGACCTTCTCGCCCCCTACGCTCGCGGTGGTAAGATCGGCCTGTTCGGCGGCGCCGGCGTCGGCAAGACGGTTCTCATTCAGGAACTGATCAACAACGTCGCGAAGGCGCACGGCGGTTACTCCGTGTTCGCCGGCGTCGGCGAGCGCACCCGCGAGGGCAACGATCTCTATCACGAGATGATCGAGTCCGGCGTGAACAAGGACCCGCATGAGAATGGCGGCTCCACCGCCGGCTCCAAGGCGGCCCTCGTTTACGGCCAGATGAACGAGCCTCCTGGCGCGCGCGCCCGCGTCGCACTGACGGGCCTCACCATTGCGGAAAACTTCCGCGACCAGGGCCAGGACGTGCTGTTCTTCGTCGACAACATCTTCCGCTTCACCCAGGCGGGTTCGGAAGTGTCGGCGCTTCTCGGCCGTATTCCTTCGGCGGTGGGCTATCAGCCGACGCTGGCGACCGACATGGGCGCCATGCAGGAGCGCATTACCACGACCACCAAGGGTTCGATCACCTCGGTGCAGGCCATCTACGTGCCCGCCGACGACTTGACCGACCCGGCGCCGGCCACCTCCTTCGCCCACTTGGACGCGACGACGGTTCTCAACCGCGCCATTTCCGAAAAGGGCATCTACCCGGCGGTGGACCCGCTGGACTCGACGTCGCGTATGCTTTCGCCGATGATCATCGGTGAGGTGCATTACGACACGGCTCGCAAGGTCCAGCAGATCCTGCAGAAGTACAAGTCGCTGCAGGACATCATCGCCATTCTCGGCATGGACGAGCTGTCCGAAGAGGACAAGCTGACGGTGGCGCGCGCCCGCAAGATCGAGCGCTTCCTGTCGCAGCCCTTCTTCGTCGCTGAGGTGTTCACCGGCTCGCCCGGCCAGCTCGTTCCGCTGGAAGACACGATCCGCTCGTTCAAGGGTCTCGTGGAAGGCGAATACGACCACCTGCCGGAAGCCGCCTTCTACATGGTCGGCTCCATCGATCAGGCGATCGAGAAGGCCCAGAAGCTCGCCGCTCAGGCCTGAGCCCAGATCGGCTCTGGCTGCATATGATGCCAAGGCACGGCGGATTTGGGTCCGCCGCTGCCAATCGAAGCAAAGCCGTTTCAACGGCATGGCTTTGAGCTTCGCGTCCATGTGATGGCGCGAACCCTTTATCGGATAGACGGCGCCTTCGTTCGGGTCGGCGCCACCCAGTTGCCCCCTCTGCGGGAGCGTGGAAGGCAGGACCATCGTGGCTAGCGGTTTCAAGTTCGAACTGGTGTCCCCCGAGCGTCTGCTCCTGTCGGAGCAGGTCACATCGGTTCGCGCCCCCGGCGTCGAAGGCTATTTCACCTTCATGGCCGGCCACGCGCCGCTGATGACGACGCTGAAGCCTGGCATGGTGGACGCGCAGCTGGCCTCGGGCGGCACCAAGCGCATCTACGTGCAGGGTGGCTTCGCCGACATCGGCCCGGACAGCTTCACGCTTCTGGCCGAGCACGCGACCCCGGCCGAGGAGATGAAGTCGGGCGAGTTCGATCGTCAGATCACCGAACTCGAGACGACGCTCTCGACCGTTGCGGACAATGACGATGCCCGCGCGCGCACGGAGCAGCGTCTGGCTGACCTGCGCAACGCGCGCGTCGAGTTCTGAGAAGCTCACTGTCGGACTCCTGAAAAAGCCCAGCCTTTCGGCTGGGCTTTTGTCGTTCAGGACCCCAACATAATCTTTGCGGTGTCTGGTGCCGGTCTGTGCTGGAAGCCTCGTCTCAAGCGTGAGGAAGCGGGCGTCAAACGCGGGAATCGCCAGCGCTTGCGTCGACTGTCGCGCGGAACGGCGCTGGCGCGTTGCCAACGCCGCCCGTGAATCTCAGATAATGTCTTCGCCGCCAAAGGCGCTCGGATACCGCAGGATGCCGCTCCAGCCATCGAGGGCCTGAGGCACGAGTTCGAGAGCTTGGAAGTGCGGTCCAGCCCAAGGCACGGCCGCGCCCCGCGCCAGCCGCGCTTCGAAGCCGAGGCGGCCGTAGAAGGCGGGATCGCCGAGCACGAAGACGGAGCGCCAGCCCGCTTCCCGAGCGCGGTCGAGCCCATAGCGAATCAGATGGCTGCCAATGCCCGAACCCTGCTGATCGGGCACCACCGCCACGGGGCCGAGGGCCAGCGCGCGATCCGCGCCGCGCAGCGCCGAAAACAGCGCATGGGCGACGAGATAATCTCCCTTGGCGGCGACGACGGAGAGAATCTCGTGCCCGTCATTGATGATGGCCTGAGGCAGACGCGCTTCCTCGTCGCGTCCGAAGGCGCTAGCATGGATCGTTTCGATCGCGGCCAATTCCCCATCCTGCATGTCGCGGTAAACGACGGGACCCTGCGAGGAGAAAGCCATCACTCGGCGCTTTCGAGGTGTCGGAACTCGGCGATCATGGCCTCATAGACCCCGCGCTTGAACGGCACGACGAGCTCCAGCGCCTCGTCCATCGTCTTCCAACCCCACTCATCGAACTCGGCGGTGTGACCACCGGGGGGCGGGTTGATCTGCACTTCGCTGTCCTCGCCGAGAAAGCGGAAGGCGAACCACATTTGCTTCTGGCCCCGGAACTTGCCCTTCAGCGCGATGCCGACGAGTTCGGGTGGCAATTCGTAGGTCAGCCAGTCCGAAGTCTGCGCCAGGAGCGACACGGAGCGAATGCCGGTTTCCTCGAACAGTTCGCGCTCGGCGGCAAGGCGCGGGTTCTCGTCCTCATCGATTCCGCCCTGCGGCATCTGCCAGAGCTTCGACGCCCCGTCCATCTCGCCTTGGGGTTCCGCGATGCGCCGGCCCAGGAAGATCTTGTTCTCCCGGTTCAGCACCATGACGCCCACACAGGGGCGATAGGGAAGAGTTTCGGGATCGACGGTCACGCAGCACCTCTCGAATCAGACGGGTGCGCCAAGCTACCGCAATGCGGTAGGAATCGGGAGATGGTTAATGGTTTCTGAAGGCGGTCCGGCCTGTTTCCCACCGACCATCCGGCCATCGGCGAAGCGCCGGCGGCCGTCAGCCTCGCGTCTCGGGGTCATAGGCGAGCGCTGAGATAGGTACGATCTCAATCCCGCGCGCCTCGGCCTCCTTGGCCCAACGCGCGATGGAGGCGATCGTCGTGTCAAACGCGCTGGCCACGCCGATCGCCGTGCCCTTGGCGCGCGCGATTCGCTCCAGCGTGTCGAGCTGGCGCGCGATAGCATCGGACGTGCGGTCCTCGTCCAGCACCAGATCGGACGAGGCGAAGGGCGTGCTGCCAGCGACCGCAACATCGCGGCTGACCGATCGCGGCGACGTGCCGTCATCGAGATAGAGAAGCCCGCGCCGCGACAGCTCTCCGAGGAAGGGCTCCAGCGCACGCGGGTCGGAATTGAAGCGCGCGCCCATGAAGTTCATGACGCCCACGTAATTGGTGAGGCGACCCATAGCCCAGTGCAGCGCGTCGAAATTTCCGCTCTCGGCGCTCGCCACCGTCTGCGTGTGTTCGCCCGGCGAGACCTGCGGATAGCCGAAGGGCTCCATCGGCGCTTGCAGAAGAAGCTCGTGCCCGTTGCGGCGTGCCGCCTGCATCCAGCGATCGAGGCTGTTGCCCGCCGCCGCGAAGGCGAGGGTGACGCCGGGCGGCAGGTTCTGGACCGCCTTCTGCGTACCCGTCTGGCTGATGCCGAGGCCGCCCACGACGATGGCTACCCGCGTGCCGCCTGCTCGTGCGGGTGCGCCGGCATAGACGTCGAGCGGGCGGCGCCCGTCACCGGCCCGCACGGGCAGGCGACCGAAGGCGCTGCCTTCGAGCAGGGCGTCTTCGGGCAGATGGGCGAAGGACGGCGACTGGCGCAGCGATCCCGGTTCGAGAACGCGCACCGAGCCGGTCTGGACACTATCCAGCCCCTCGCTCTGGCGGATGACGCCGTCGCCGTCGGCGATCGTCACGCCGCCGCCTTCGCTGGGACGAACGATCGTCGGACCCTTGGGGGCAGCGGGCGCTTCCACTTTCGCGACGATCGCTACGGGGGCCGGCGCGAGGGGCGGAGCGAAATCGGGTTGGAGAAGCACGCTGGCGAGGGAGCCGCCGAGGAGCGCCGCGCCGGACAGGCCCAAAAGCACACGCGAACGGATACGCCGCGCCTTCGACGCATCCTTGGTCACCGTCCGGTCCAGCCCCAAAGGGCGATACAGCTCTTCGCGCATAAGCTCTTCTAGGATCTCAGGCTGGATTGGAGCTTTCAGGCGCTCGGGTATCGTGGCGGGCCGCGTGCGTTCCCAAGATCGATACCAATGAAAAAGGCCCCGGCGCGGACGCCGAGGCCTTTCGATCGCTGTTGGAGCTTGGCTCAGTTCGCGACGGCGGCCGCGTTCTGCTTCGGCACGGCGGCCGAATCCTGCTTGGGCGGGAAGGCCGGGTCCGTCTTGGAGCCGCGCAGGAGTTCCAGTGCGGTCTGAAGCTGGATGTCGTCCTTGGCGTCCGGCGGAACGTAATCGAGCGAGCCGGAGCCTTCCTTGTCCTCTTCCTTGCCCTGGATATGGCCGCGCAGCGACGACTCGCCCATCTTCAGGTCTTCGTCCGCGCCAAGGCCCATCTGCGCCTTGATTTCCTCAGGCAGGGGCTGTTCCACCACGATGTCCGGGCGGATGCCGCGACCCTGAATGGAGGAGCCCGACGGCGTGTAGTAGAGCGCGGTCGTCAGACGCAGCGCGCCGTTGGCACCCAGCGGAATGATGGTCTGAACCGAGCCCTTGCCGAAGGACCGCGTGCCGAGCACCGTGGCGCGGCGCTGATCCTGCAAGGCGCCTGCGACGATTTCCGAGGCCGAGGCCGAGCCGCCGTTGACCAGCACGATCAGCGGCTTGCCGTCGATGTCGTCGCCCGGACGGGCGTTATAGCGGCGCGTTTCCTCGGCGTTGCGGCCGCGCGTCGAGACGATCTCGCCGCTGTTGAGGAAGGCGTCGGACACGCTGACGGCTTCGTCCAGAAGGCCGCCCGGATTACGACGGAGGTCCAGCACATAGCCCTTGAGCTTGTCGGCCGGGATCTTGGCCTTGATGTCCTTGATCGATTCTTCGAGGCCGGTCGTGGTCTGCTCGTTGAAACGCAGGAGCTTGATATAGCCGACATCGTTCTCGACCGTGTGGCGCACGGAGGGAACCTTGATTTCGGCGCGCTCCAGCGTCAGGCGCACGGGCTGGGCCGCGCCTTCGCGAACGATGGTGAGTTCGACCTTGGTGCCGATCTCGCCCTTCATCTTCTCGACGGCCTGCGCGAGGTTGAGGCCGCGCACCTGCTCGCCGTTGATCTCGGCGATCAGATCGCCCGCCAGGACGCCCGCCTTGTCGGCCGGGGTGCCTTCGAAGGGCGAGATGACCTTGACCAGCTCGTTCTCCATCGTGACCTCGATGCCGAGGCCGCCGAACTCGCCGCGCGTTTCCGTGCGCATGTCCGCCGCTTCCTTGGCGTTCATGTAGCTGGAATGGGGGTCGAGCGAGGTGAGCATGCCGTTGATGGCGGTCTCGATCAGCTTCTGATCGTCCGGCACATCGACATATTGCGCGCGCACGCGCTCGAACACATCACCGAAGATCGCCAGCTGACGATAGGTGTCCGAACCCGCCGCATTGGCGACGCCGCTGTGCGGGCCGACGAACGCGGTCATGGCGGTGGCACCCAGAAGCGCTCCCGCGAAGAGAATGGAGAGCTTACGTATCATTCCTCGTCCTTCCAGATGATCCATCCGTCCACCAGGGATTCGGATCGACCGGTTTCCCGTCCTTGCGAAATTCCACGTAGAGCGAGGGTTCGGCACTCGACATGTCCGTTTTCGCGGCGCTCGCCACCCGCATCGCGCCCATGGTAGCCAGCGGCTCGCCCGCAAGCACGGACTGTCCGACCGCCACGTCGATACGGCCCATGCCGGCCAGAACGATATGATAGCCGTCGCCCGCGTCGAGGATCAAGAGCTGGCCATAGGAACGGAATGGAGCCGAGTAAAGAACCGTGGCATCGGCAGGAGCGGTCACCACGTCGCCGACACGCGCCGCGAAAGTGTCGCCCAAAGCCAGACGCCCGGTTCCATCATCCTGCCCGAACCGACCCGTTTCCCGGCCCGCGACCGGTTTGACGAGGCGCGATTTCATTGTCGAAAATGCGGCAGTGGGCGCAAGCCGCGTCATTTTGCGCCTGAGCTCGGCGATGTCGTAGGCTTTGCGGGCCGGGGCGGTGGGGCTCGCGTCTTCGCTGGGGGGCGGCTGCCCGGAAGCCTTGGCCTTGTCCTCGGCTTGGCGGCGCGCTTCTTCCGCCGCGCGGCGCGCGAGTTCGGCGGCAAGCCGCTCGCGCTCTTCCACCTCTTTGGCGCGCTGCGTTTCCTGCTCCAGCGAGGCGACGAGTTCCTGCAGGCTGGTGGCCTGCGCGCCCAGTTCGGCGGCGCGGCGCGTTTCCTCGCCGATCCGGCCCCGGCCTTCGGCTTCGAGCTTCTGCTTCTCGTCCATCAGACGAGACAGACGCTCTTCCTCTTCGCGGCTCTTGGCGAGCGCATCGGCAAAGCGTGTCTTTTCGTCGGAGAGCTGCGCGCGAACGGCCACCAGCCGCTCCAGATCCGTCTTCAGCGCCTCGGTCTGCGCGCGGATCTCGGGCACGACGGCCCCCAGGAGAATGGCGCTGCGCACCGAGCCCAAGGCATCGTCGGGGCGCACGAGAAGGGCGGGCGGCGGCTTGCGGCCCATGCGCTGGAGCGCGGCCAGAACCTCGGCCAGAACGCCCCGCCGCTCGCGCAGCGACAGCTTGATGCGGCCTTCCTCCTGGCCCAGACCCGCGATGCGGTCCTCGCTCTTGGTCAACTCGCCCGACAGCCGCTTTTGCTCGGCGGCCGACTCGATCAGGGCGGACCGAATGCGGTCGCGATCGGCCTTGATGGCGGCGACCTCGCGGTCGATCCGCTGGGCGGCTTCCTTGGACAGCGAGATTTCCGCGCTGATGCGTTTGAGATCGGCTTCGGTGCGCGCTCGCTCGGCGGCGAGCGCTTCGGCGCGCGAGCGGTTCGGGCTGGCTTCCGTCGTCGCCGCGATTTCGCCGTCGGCGGCACGCGACAGGACGATCGAGCCGACGGGCGCGGGGTCGAGGTCTCGGTCGTCCCTCGATAGGGCGGGCTGGGCAGACGCGAGCGACAGGAGCGCGACCAGAGCCAAGCCGGAGGCCCGCTCGCGGACAAAGCGATGCGCGCTCCCTCTCGGTCTCATCTGGTCGCGCTTCGAATGTTCGCGCTTCAAACGCAATCCGCCTTTGGCATCCCCATGCGAGTGTTGAACGCTAGACGGGGAAGCTTAACATTTCATCAACCATGCGGGTGCGCCAGCATCCCTTTGCGATCCAGCCGAGAATGCCCATCGCTTACGAGCGATGATAGGGGTGGCCCGCCAGGATGGTCGCCGCGCGGTAAAGCTGCTCGGCCAAGAGAATGCGCACGATCTGATGCGGGAAGGTCAGGCGACCGAAGGCGAGCACCCGCAGGGCGCTCTTGCGCATCTCGTCCGACAGCCCGTCCGGGCCGCCGATCACCAGCGCGAGATCGCGCAACCCTTCGTCGCGGATCGTGGCGAGATCGGCGGCAAAGTCTTCCGACGACGGTGTCTTGCCGGTCTCGTCCAGAACGATGAAGCGGCAGCCCTCGGGCAGCGCGGCTTGCAGGCGCGACGCTTCGTCGCGCTTCCGCTCCATGACGGTTGAGAAGCGGGATTCGGGCAGCTCCACGACGCCCGCGAAGTCGAGCCCCAGCGGCGGCCCGGCCTTGCGCAGGCGGTCGAGATAGCGTGCCGCTAGTTCCTGCTCTGGTCCGGCCTTCATCTTGCCGATGGCGGCCAGCGTCAGGCGCATGGATCAGGCTTCACGGCCGGGCGGCAAGGCCACCCGGCAACGCATGGGAAGCGGCGTCGGCTCAATGCAGCTTCGACTCGCTGCCTTCGGCCACGCTCCACATCTTCTCGATATTGTAGAAGCTGCGCACTTCGGGGCGGAAGATATGGACGATGATGTCGCCCGTATCGATCAGAACCCAATCGCCGTTCTCGATACCTTCGACCTTGGCCTGGCCGAAGCCGCCTTCCTTCAGATCGCGCAGGAGATGGTCTGCGACGGCGGAAACGTGGCGGTGCGAGCGGCCGGAGGCGATGACCATATGGTCGGCCAGCGCGGAGCGGCCCGCAAGGTTGATCGCAACCACGTCTTCGGCCTTGGAATCGTCAAGGCTCGCGGTCACGACGTCGAGGACGGACCGGGCCGTGGACGTGTCGGCGGCGGTGACGTCGGAAGGAGCGGCAAGACCGTCCTTCAGTTCAGCGGCAGAAGTCAGCGAATTTCTCCTTCGAGGGTCGCGATCGGGGGTGAAACCCCACGGATCGCATTAAAAATGGCAAGGAATGCTGTCTCTTTCAAGACGAAGCACTTGCCCGCAGAAGCGTGGACGAAAGCCGGGAGCGGGGTCCGTGCAGGAACACCCAGGCCGGCGGCGGTTTGAAGGCGAGGCGCTGGGCTTCCCCTTCGGGCAGTCGATAACGCGATAGCGCCCGCCCCGCGCGGGACGAAAGCGGGGCCAGCGTCGAGCCCGGCCGATCCACCACCGCGATCGGCATGGCGCTCGCGATGGCGCGCCAGTCCTGCCAGCGGTGGAAGCCGGCCAGACTGTCCGCGCCCATGACCCAGACGAAGCGCGCGCCCGTACAGCGACGCTTCACGAGACGAACCGTATCGGCGCTGTAGCGGATCTGGTGCGCCGCCTCGAAGGCGGTGACCACGATGCGCGGGTCCTCCGCCAAAGCGCGGGACTGTTCGATGCGCTCCGCGAGGGGGCGCAGATTGCGATGGTCCTTCAGCGGATTGCCGGGCGAGACCATCCACCAGATGCGGTCGAGTTCGAGCCGTCGCAGCGCCGTTTCGGCGACAAGAAGATGGCCCTCATGCGCAGGATTGAACGAACCGCCGAAGAGCCCGATGCGAAGGCCCGGCACGACGGGGGGGATGGACAGCTCGGCCTTGGTCAGCCCCTCCGTTCCGAACCGGGGGGAACTCACGGACGAATCTGGCCCGAGCCGGAAACGCGATAGTTGAAGGTCGTCAGCTGCTCGACCCCGACCGGGCCGCGCGCGTGCATCTTGCCCGTTGCGATGCCGATTTCGCCGCCGAAGCCGAACTCGCCGCCATCGGCGAACTGGGTCGAGGCATTGTGCAGGAGAATGGCCGAATCCACCGAGCGGAAGAACCGCTCCACGGCCTCGGCGTCCTCGCTCACGATCGCTTCCGTGTGGTGCGAGGAGTAGCGCGCGATATGCTCGATCGCCCCGTCCACGCCATCGACCAGCGCGACGGAAATGATCGCGTCGAGATATTCGGTGCGGAAATCCTCGTCGCTGGCCGGCAGCGCCTTCGGGTCGAGCCGGCGCACATCCTCAGTGCCCCGCACCTCGCAGCCGGCCTCGCGCAGCGCGTCGAGGATCGGCACGAGATGGGTTGTCGCGACCGCCTCGTCCACCAGCAGTGTCTCGGCCGCGCCGCAGATGCCGGTGCGCCGCATCTTGGCGTTGACGGCGATGCCCCGCGCCATGGCAAGGTCCGCCGCGCGGTCGATATAGAGATGGCAGAGCCCTTCGAGATGGGCGAAGACCGGCACGCGCGCTTCCGATTGCACGCGCTCTACCAGCGAGCGCCCGCCGCGCGGCACGATCACGTCGATCGCCCCGTTCAGACCCTTCAGCATTTCGCCCACCGCCGCGCGATCCGTCACCGGCACGAGCTGGATCGCGTCCGCCGGCAGACCCGCCTGTTCGAGCCCGGCCTGAAGCGCGCGGTGGATCGCCCCCGAGGACGCCGCCGAATCCGAGCCGCCACGCAGGATCACGGCATTGCCGGCCTTGAGGCACAGCGCGCCGGCATCCGCCGTCACATTGGGGCGGCTTTCATAGATGACGCCGATCGTGCCGATGGGCGTGCGCACGCGCCGGATCAGTAGCCCGTTCGGCCGCGTCCACTCCGACACGATGGAGCCGACCGGATCGGAGAGGGCGGCGATCTCGCGAAGGCTGCCGGCGATGGCACGGATGCGCCCTTCGTCCAGCCGCAGCCGATCGCGGAACGAGGCGGCCATGCCGGCCTCTTCGGCTTTGGCGAGATCGGTCGCGTTGGCCTCGATGATCTCAGGGGTCGCGCGCTCCACGACGTCCGCCATGGCGAGGAGGGCGGCGCTCTTTTGCTCGGCCGGGGCCAGCGCCAGAACCCGCGCGGCGCCGCGCGCCCGCGCACCCATGTCCTGCATCAGCGCGGCGACATCGGTCTCAGAACCGGGGACAGAACCCTTCGGGTCGGCCGACCGGGTCTTGTTCCCGCCGGACATCGTTGCCGGTGCTCGTCCATGCGCTGCATGGCCTGCGCCCGGCGTCTCGCCGGCAGAAACAATCCCTCGATCGCCCTTCGCCGAATGGTTCTGTCCCCGGTTCTTATCCAGCATGGTCGCTTCCCTCCACGGTTTCGTCCTGGCCCGTGCGGCCCATCACGAGGTCGTCGCGGTGGATCATCGCCGTGCGGGAAATCTCGCCCAGCCGCTCTTCGACCTCGGACGAGCGCAGGCCGGCGATCAGCCGCGCATCGCCCGAATCATAGGCCACCAGCCCGCGCGCGACTTCCGCCCCGGCTTCGTCGAGCACCAGGATCGTATCGCCGCGCCGGAACTCGCCGTCCACCCGCTTGACGCCCGCCGGCAGGAGGCTCTTGCCGGCCTGGAGCGCGCGCACCGCGCCCGCATCCACTGTCAGGCGGCCGGTCGCGTTGAGATGGCCGGCGATCCACCGCTTGCGCGAGCGCACCGGGTCGGTGCCGGCGCGAAAGAGCGTCTGACGCTCGCCCCGGCGGATCGCGTCGAGCGGGTTCTCGCGATTGCCAAGCGTGATGATCATGGCCGTGCCGGCATGGGTCGCGATCTTGCCGGCGTCGATCTTGGTCTTCATGCCGCCGCGCGAGAAGATGGAGGCGGCGCCCCCCGCCATCGCCTCGATCTGCGGCGTGATGCTCTCCACCACGGAAATGTGCCGGGCGTTCGGATCCTGAGCCGGGGGCGCGGTGTAGAGCCCGTCGATGTCGGACAGAAGAATCAAAAGGTCGGCCGACATCATGGTCGCGACGCGCGCGGCGAGGCGGTCATTGTCGCCATAGCGAATTTCGGCGGTCGCCACCGTGTCGTTCTCGTTGATCACGGGAACCGCGCCGAACTGAAGCAGCGTGCCGATCGTGGCCCGCGCGTTCAAGTAGGGCCGGCGCTCCTCGGTGTCGCGCAGCGTCAGCAGGATCTGGCCGGCTTCCAGCGCATGGCGGCCAAGCGCTTCGCTATAGGCGCGCGCCAGGGCGATCTGCCCGACGGCGGCGGCCGCCTGCGCTTCTTCGAGCTTCAAGGCGCCGGGCGGCAGCTTCATGATGGCGCGGCCAAGCGCGATCGCGCCCGACGACACCAGCAGCACCTCGCGCCCTTCGCGGGCGAGCGCCGCCACGTCGTCGGTCAGCGAGCGCAGCCAGTCGAGCTTCAGCCCCCGCTCGCGATCCACCAGAAGGGCCGAGCCGATCTTGACGACGATGCGGCCGTAACCTTGCAGCGCGTCGCTCATCCCCGCCAGTCCTCGTCGGACAGGGTGGCGCCGAAGCGGCGGCGGTCGTCCTTGGCCTGATCCTCCGCCGCCTTGCCGTCGAAATCGGCGATCTCGCGGCGCAGGCGACGCAACGCCTCGGGCATTCCGTGGCGCGTCACGGCCGAAAGCACGATGGGCTTGACGCCGGCCACGGCTTCCAGCTGCTCCAGCTTATCGCGGCGCGTTTCGTCGTCCACCGTGTCCACCTGGCTGAGCGCGACGATCTCCGGCTTCTCGATCAGCCCGGGGTCGTAAAGCTCCAGCTCGCGGCGGACGGTCTCGTAGGCCTTGGCAACATCCTCTTCCACGGCCGACACCAGATGGAGAAGGACGCGCGTGCGCTCGACATGGCCCAGGAACCGGTCGCCGATGCCCACGCCCTCATGCGCGCCCTCGATCAGGCCGGGAATGTCGGCGATCACGAATTCATGCCCATCGACGGTCGCGACACCCAGATTGGGATAGAGCGTCGTGAACGGATAATCGGCGATCTTCGGCCGCGCGGCGGTGCAACTGGCGAGGAAGGTGGACTTGCCGGCATTGGGCAGGCCGACCAAGCCGGCATCGGCGATCAGCTTCAGCTGGAACCAGAGCGTCAACTCTTCGCCTTCAAGGCCGGGATTGGCGCGATAGGGCGCCTGATTGACCGAGGACTTGAACTGCCAATTGCCGAAGCCGCCATTGCCGCCGGCGGCGATGCGCACCTTCTGACCGATCTCGGTGAGGTCGGCCAGCAGCGACTCCTCGTCCTCGGCATAGACCTGCGTGCCGACAGGCACCTTCAAGGTCACGTCGTCGCCCTTGGCGCCCGTGCGGTTGCGGCCCATGCCGTGCATTCCGGTCTTGGCCCGGAAATGCTGCTGGTAGCGATAGTCGATCAGCGTGTTGAGGCCCGACACGGCCTCGATGAAGACATCGCCGCCGCGTCCGCCATCGCCGCCATCCGGCCCGCCGAACTCGATGAACTTCTCGCGGCGGAAGGACACGGCGCCGGCACCGCCGTCGCCCGAGCGCACATAGACTTTGACTCGGTCCAGAAATTTCATCGCTTCGTCTTTCGGGTCCTGCTGCCGGCCATCGGCCGGATCGAATAGGGTCGAACGGGGTCGTCCGCTCGATGGGTCTCGTTGGCCCGCCGTCAGCGGGAGTGATCCTATGGACGCCGCTCTCTGGCAAGATGGCGCGCGAGATCGCCTTGCGTCTTGGCGAAGGTGACGTCGGAATGCGCCAGCGGCAAGCCGAGAAGACGCACCGTCACGTCATTGCTCAGCGTTCCGTCGCCGTTCGGTCGGATCTCGTGCCGAAACCGCAGTGTCAGCGAACCGCCGCCCGGCGCGAAGCCTGTGTAGCGAAGCACGATATGGGCATCATCGCGCTCGCCCTCCACCGGCACGGGCGCATGGAGCGCGCCGTCCGAGCCTTCCGTTTCCACCGTGCCCTGGATCAGAGGCCCGTCGAACCGCAGCACCCAGCGTTGCAGCCGCTCGCCATCGGGAAAGCGAAACCGCTCGTCGAGACGAAGCGTCTGACCCGACGTCTGCCCGGTAAAGCGCGCCGTGAAGGCTTCGCGCGAAACGAGGAGCGTGCGCACCTCGCCGGCGCTGACGCTTTGACCGGCAAAGAAGCTCGCCAGATCGAACAGATTGTCCGCGCGGGCTGGCCCTACGAAACCCATGGCCGCGATAAGGGCCAGCGTTGGCAGGCTTCTTGCCAAGGTCAGCACCAGCCGCGCCCGCCCCAGGCCTTCAGGGATTCCCATGTCCGCCGGTCCATCGCATAGGTTTCGCTGGCGACGCGCCCCGCCACCAGCGAGGTGGACAAGCCCGTGCCGCGATAGCCGAAGCCGCATTTCTGGATCACCCGGCGCGAGGCCCCGTTGATCACGCGGCAGCGCACCTCCACCGTCGTCAGCTCCAAAGCGCGAAAGGCATAGTCGATCATGGCCTGCGCGGCCTCGGTCGCATAGCCCTTGCCCCAGAAGGAACGGCCGATCCAATAGCCGAGTTCGGCCGTGTTCTCGCGCTCCGTCGCCTGCAGGCTGCAGAGTCCCAGAAACTCGCCCTCGTCTCGCGTGGTGATCGCAAAGATCAGCTCGCCGTCCACCGAAGCCAGGAAGCTCTCGGCATGGCCGAGGCTGTAGGGATGGGGAATGCGCGAGGTCATCTCCGCGATCTGCCGGTCGTTGGCATGGCGCGCGATGGCGGGCGCGTCGGCCATGCGCGCCAGGCGCAGGACGAGCCGCAGCGTCTCGAGTCGACTTTCGTCTTCCTCGGGTGGAATCTCCGATGACATCATGGGACCGGCCCTTCGGGTGGAAACGGAAAACGGGGAGATGGCACCCCATCTCCCCGTTTCGCATCCTGTCCCGTCGGAGCGGGTCAGAGGCCGGGTCGTTGGGACGCCGGCGCTCTGAAGCAACCGGTCACTCGGCGGCTTCTGCTTTCGGCATGACGGACACGTAGGTTCGGCCCTGGGCCTTCGCCTGGAAAACGACGGTGCCATTGCTGGTGGCGAAGAGCGTGTGGTCGCGGCCGATGCCGACATTGGTGCCCGGATGCCAGCGCGTGCCGCGCTGACGCACGAGAATGTTGCCCGAAACGACGTTCTCGCCGCCGAACTTCTTCACGCCAAGGCGCTTGGACTCGGAATCGCGACCGTTGCGGGAAGAACCGCCAGCCTTTTTGTGTGCCATGGGAAGTCTCCTGAATTCGTCTGCCGCGACGGGGGACCGCTGGAAGCGATCACGCAACGCGCCGCGTTGGGTTCACATCTTGTCGTTCGGAGCCGCCGGCGCAAGCCCTCAAAGGGCCGCAGCGGCAGCGCCGGGGATCGAGCCTCGACTTACGAGGCCGCGCCGGTGAGGATCTCGGAGATGCGCACCAGGGTCAGATCCTGACGGTGGCCGCGCGTGCGCTTGGAGTTCTGGCGACGGCGCTTCTTGAAGGAGATGACCTTCGGGCCGCGCGTCTGCTCGACGATCTCAGCGGTCACGCTGGCGCCGGCCACGAAGGGCGCGCCGATCGTGGTGTCGATCATCAGAACTTCGGTGAAGGAGATGGTGTCGCCGGCATTGCCCGGCAGACGCTCGATCTCGAATTCGTCGTTGGCGGCAACGCGGTACTGCTTGCCACCGGTCTTGATCACTGCAAACATGGTCAACCTTTCGGTCCGGCTCTCGGCGCTTCGAAGCGCCCGACCGTCTTCTTTTGGTTCTTGGGATGCCCCCGGGCGCGATAGGGGCGCACCTTGAGACGCGTGTGCCTTAACCGTCCTGCGGCTCTGCGTCAAGGTTACGCATCGCTTCGAGGCGCGGTCTGTCTGTCGCAGCGTGCGGCGGCGGCGAGAATCATCGGGCAGGACCGATTGCGTCGCAAAAAACGCGAACACCCTTGCAAGAAAGCTCTTGGTGCCCGCTTCGAAGATGCCGCACCACCTGAGAACCACATCCAACTGGGTTCGCATGGCGTTTTACGCCATCTCCCATGTGCTCAAGATGCGGCCGAACGGGGTACTTCCCTCAAAAGAGTGGCGCTTTCGCCCCAGCTCCCGCGACTCTTCAATAATTCAAGGCGACGGTTCGCACTATTGATTGGGGGATGCCTTGACTTTGCGGCAGGGAAGTACAAAAAATCCCACCTAACAGAGAGTTAATGTTTCTCGATGAATTGTCCGCTTCGCGAAGGGGAACGCGGATACAGGGCTGAGAAGGTTGGGGCGGAGGCGAAGGATTGGTTCTTTTCCATCAGGAGAAGAAAGGTCTCGTCTTCCGTTACGGTAGGTCAGTTGGTCCGGCACACGTTCGTTCATGTGCGGGACGGTCGATAGATCACGTAAGTTGAGCTGATCGCCTCGTCGGCTCGGAACGCATTGCGCTGCCGCAAACGCAAGGTTTGTGCGCCAATACATCTATAAGATAGACATATAAGGACATCCATGGCGACCGTGAATACGATCACCGGCACTGCGGCCGGCGAAATCCTCAATGGAACAGCAGTGGCGGACCTGATCCAGGGTCTCGAGGGCGACGACACCATTTCCGGTTTCGGCGGCGAGAACCTGCTTTACGGCGGCGCCGGTGCCGACTCCATCACCGGTGGCAACGACAATGATCTGCTCAACGGGGGCATCGGCATCGATCTGCTCTTCGGCGGCGGCGGCAACGATACGATCTACGGCGGCGCCGGCGACGACAAGATCTACGGCGGCGCGGGCGACGACATGCTCTATGGCGGCGCGGACAACGATCTGATCTACGGCGATGCCGGCAATGACATGCTGAACGGCGGCGAAGGCCAGGACACGCTCTACGGCGGCGACGGCAACGACACCGTGTTCGGTGGTCTCGGCAATGACGAGCTGCATGGCGGCCTGGGCGACGACAAGATCTACGGCGATGCCGGCAACGACACGCTTTATGGCGACGCGGGCAACGACGTGCTCGTGGGCGGCGACGGCGACGACAACCTTCAGGGCGGCCTCGGCAACGACATGCTGCAAGGCGATGCCGGCAATGACGTGCTCTTCGGCGGCTCGGGCAACGACACGGTGATCGGCGGGATCGGCAACGACACGCTGAACGGCGGTGCCGGCGACGACCTGCTTTCGGGCGGCGACGGCAACGACCAGCTCTACGGCAACGGCGACAACGACATCCTCTCGGGCGGCGCCGGAAACGACACGCTCGACGGCGGCGACGGCAACGACACGCTGTATGGCGATGCGGGCAATGACCGTTTGGTCGGCGGCGCCGGCAACGACGTGCTTCATGGCGGCATCGGCGATGACTTCCTCCAGGGCGATGCGGGCAACGACGTGCTGATCGGCGATGCCGGCAACGACACGATGCTGGGCGGCGCGGGCGACGACAAGCTGCAGGGCGGCGACGGCGACGACGTTCTCAATGGCGGCGAAGGCAACGACCAGCTCTTCGGCGACGCCGGCAACGATACGGTCAGCGGCGGCATCGGCGACGACCGGATCGAGGGCTATACGGGCGACGACAAGCTCTATGGCGATGCCGGCAACGACACGATCAGCGGCGGTCAGGGCAATGACAGCCTCTTCGGCGGTGATGGCAACGACCTCCTGAAGGGTGGCGCGGGCGACGATCTCCTGGTCGGCGGCGCGGGCAGCGACACGTTCGAATTCTCGGCCGGCTTCGGCAACGACCGCATCTCGGACTTCAACGCGAGCGAAGACACGATTGTCTTCCGCGCGGGCACCTTCGCGGACGCGGCCGATGTTCTGGCCAATGCCGAGCAGGTCGGCACTTCGGTGGTCATCACGCTCGACGCCAACGACACGCTGACGCTCACCGGCGTCAGCCTGTCCGATCTGTCGGCGTCGGACTTCACCTTCGTCGCCTGATACGAGACACGTGGGAAAACACTGAAAAGGCCGGGTGCGCGAGCGCCCGGCCTTTTCGTTTGAGCGCCCGGACGAGGCGGGGGCCGAGCGCCCCGTGTCGCCTTCGCGGGCCGAAGCGCTGGAGGGCGGACGCGATCTCTGTGCCGGGCGCCCCACGAAAAACGCCGCCTCCCTTGCGGGACGGCGGCGTTCTGAAGCCCAGTCGCGAAAGACCGGCGGTCAGCTGTCCATCTTCAGGGCGGCGATGAAGGCCTCTTGTGGAATGTCCACCTTGCCGAACTGGCGCATGCGCTTCTTGCCCTCTTTCTGCTTGTCGAGGAGCTTGCGCTTGCGCGAGGCGTCGCCGCCATAGCACTTGGCCGTCACGTCCTTGCGGAGCGCCGAGATGGTTTCGCGCGCGATCACCTTGCCGCCGATCGCCGCCTGAATCGGAATCTTGAACAGGTGGTTCGGGATCAGCTCCTTCAGCTTCTCGCACATGGCGCGGCCGCGCTTCTCGGCCTGCGTGCGGTGCACCAGCATCGAGAGCGCGTCCACCGGCTCGGCATTGACGAGCACCGAGAGCTTCACGAGATCGCCCTCGCGATAGTCCGCGAGCTGGTAATCGAAGGACGCATAGCCCTTGGAAATCGACTTCAGGCGGTCGTAGAAGTCGAAGACCACCTCGTTCAGCGGCAGCTCGTAGGTCACCATGGCGCGCTTGCCGACATAGGACAGATCGACCTGAATGCCGCGCCGCTCCTGGCATAGCGTCAGGATATTGCCGAGATAGTCGTCCGGCGTCAGGATCGTCGCCTTGATCCAGGGCTCGAAGATCGATTCGATCTGCATCGTATCGGGCATGTCGGCCGGGTTGTGCAGCGGGATCGTCGTGCCGTTGGTGAGCTTCAGGTCGTAAACGACCGAGGGCGCCGTCGCGATGAGGTCGAGGTCGAACTCACGGCTCAGACGCTCCTGGATGATCTCCAGGTGCAGCAGGCCGAGGAAGCCGCAGCGGAAGCCGAAGCCGAGCGCGGCCGAGCTTTCCATCTCGAACGAGAAGCTCGCGTCGTTGAGGCGCAGCTTGCCCATGGCGGCGCGCAGGTCGTCGAACGCGGCGGCGTCGGTCGGGAACAGGCCGCAGAAGACCACGGGCTGGGCGGGCTGGAAGCCCGGCAGCATCTCGGCCGTCTGGCGCTTGTCCTCGGTGATCGTATCGCCGACGCGCGTATCGGCGACTTCCTTGATGGAGGCGGTGATGAAGCCGAGCTCGCCGGGGCCGAGCGAGTCCATGTTGACCATCTTGGGCGTGAAGACGCCGACCCGGTCCACCGGGTACTTGGCGTCCGTGCCCATCATGCGGATGACCTGGCCCTTCTTCAGCTCGCCGTCGATGATGCGCACGAGGACGACGACGCCCAGATAGGCGTCGTACCAGGAGTCCACCAGCATCGCTTTCAGCGGCGCGGATCGGTCGCCGGTCTTGGGGGCGGGTAGGCGCGTGACGATGGCTTCGAGCACGTCCTCGATGCCGATACCGGATTTCGCCGAGATCAGGACGGCCTCGGAGGAGTCGATGCCGATGACCTCCTCGATCTGCTCCTTCACCTTGTCGGGCTCGGCCGCCGGCAGGTCGATCTTGTTGAGGACCGGCACGATCTCGAGATTGTTGTCGAGCGCCAGATAGACATTGGCGAGCGTCTGCGCCTCGACGCCTTGCGCGGCGTCCACCACCAGCAGCGCGCCCTCGCAGGCGGAGAGTGAGCGCGAGACCTCGTAGGCGAAATCGACGTGTCCCGGCGTGTCGATGAGGTTCAGGACATAGGTATGCCCATCCTTGGCGGGATAGGTCAGGCGCACGGTCTGCGCCTTGATGGTGATCCCGCGTTCCTTCTCGATGTCCATATTATCGAGAACCTGCTCCTTGCCGGCCATCTCGCGCGCGTCGAGACCGCCCGTCAGCTGGATCAGCCGATCGGCAAGGGTGGATTTGCCATGGTCGATATGGGCGACGATGGAGAAGTTGCGGATGCGGGAAAGAGGCGTCTGGCTCATGACGCCCGCATATATTGAATTTAAGCCGAAACCGGAAATGAAATCGCGTGGGCCGACATCACACGGTTTCGGCCGGCCTGTTTGACCCTGTAAAGCGCGCGGTCGGCGGCCTCCATGCTGTCGCAGAAGCTGGTGCCGGGGGAGACGTCCGCCAGGCCGATCGAGACGGTGGCCGGGATGAGGCCGCCGCGCCAGGGCGTCGGCGTTTCGGCAAAGAGCCGGCGCAGGTCTTCGGCGCGCTGGTCCGGGCTGCGGCCGCCTCGCTCACCCGCCAGCACCAGCACGAACTCCTCGCCGCCCGTGCGGGCCAAGAGGTCGCCCGGACCCAACTGGCGCCGGGCGAGCGCTGCGAAACGCTGCAGCACCTCGTCGCCGGCGGCATGGCCGAAGCGATCGTTGATCAGCTTGAAATGGTCGAGATCGACGGCCAGCACCGTGCGCCCGGCAAGGCGGCCGCCGCGCGCGAGCTGATATTCGAGCCCGGTGCGGTTCAGAGCGCCGGTCAAACCGTCCTGAAGCGCCTGCGCCTCCAGCGCCCGGCGTGAGCGCTTCAAAGTCACCGAAAAGAGCGAGACGACGAGGATGCTGCAGATCACCTGATCGGACAGAAGCAGGAACGTGGCGTTGTCGAAACGACCGGCCACCGAATCGATCGCGGAGATCGCATAGACCGGGACATAGGCGAAGAGCGCGAGCCCGCAGGTGCGACGGGGCAGGGAGCGGCGATCTTCGCCGCGTCGCAGCGTATAGAGCGATGCCCCGCCGGCCATCAGCGTCAAAGCCAGAAACCCGAAGGCCGCGGCCAGATTGGCCGGCAGCGTCTCGATGACCAGAAGATGGGCCGGGAAGCTTATCAGAGGCAGCCACAAAAGGGGCGGCTTGAACGGTCGGCGGCCATCGAAGCTGCGCATCCCCATCCAAAGACATTGAATGGCCACGACAACGCCCAGGATCAGCAGGCTGACGACGCCTGGATAAGCGCGCGGTGCATAGGCGAACCCGGCGACGCAGATCGCGTTCACGAGAAGGCTGGCGGCCCAGAACAGGAAATGCCGTTCGCTTCGTTGAACGCTCCATGCGCCCAGGAACATGAGCCCATAGGTGGCGCTCAAAAGGGCATTGCAGACATGGAGCGTCGTGCTGTCGAGGGACACGGTGAGATACCGCCTGGGTTGAAAAACGATCTGCGGCACGCAATGGCTGCAACTGCAGATATTAAGCCCAGTACGGATTAATGGCCGGTCAACGATTCCTGAGGTGCCTATCTCAGCGGAAGAAGAGGGGGCGCAGCCGAACGCCCGCGACATTGCCGGCAAAGGCGGCGACCAGCCAGAGCCAACCATGGAGACTTCCAGACGAAATTCCGGAAAAATAGGCTCCGATATTGCAGCCATAGGCAATGCGCGCACCATAGCCGAGCAAAAGGCCGCCGATCACCGCCGCGACCAAAGATCGCAAGGGAATTCGCAGGCTCGGTGCGAATCGCCCGGCCAGTCCTGCCGCCAGCATCGCCCCGGCGATGATGCCGAAATTCATCACCGAGGTGACGTCGGTGAACACGCTGCTCGAGAGTGCCTGCGCATTGGCCGGCGTCTGCCAATAGCTCCAGGAGGTCGGATCGAAGCCGAGAGCGGCGGCACCCTTGGCGCCCCAGAGCGCGAAGGCGGAGGTGATACCCCAGGGGCGGCCGGCGAGCGCGAGGGTGACGAAGTTCAGGAGGGCCAGAGCGATGGCGCCCGCCACCACCGGCCAGGGGCCGCGCGCGAAACGGGCGAACCCTTGCGTGGGCGAGGGAGCCTCGCGCTCCAGCGCGCCATGGCGGCGTCGCTCGACCCAAACGGTGATCGCGGCAATGGCGGCGAACAGTGCCAGCGACAGGGCGATGCCGCCGGCCGCACCGAAGCTTTGCACCAGCGAAACGGGCGGGAGCGCGGGCAGCGACAGCCACCAGTCGAAATGGACGGTGCCGAGCACCGAGCCGATGACGAAGAACAGAAGCGTCACCAACATGCGCGCATTGCCGCCGCCCGCCGTAAAGAGCGTGCCGGAGGCGCAGCCGCCCCCCATCTGCATCCCAATGCCGAAGATGAAGGCGCCGAACACGACGCCGGTGGAGAGTGGCGCGAGCGAGCCCTTCACCGGCATGCCGAACAGCGCGCCGGAGGCGAGAACCGGAAAGAACAGGAGAACGGCGAGCGCCAGCATCACCATCTGCGCGCGCAGCCCCCGGCCGCGTCCTTCCGCGATGAAGACGCGCCAGGCGGAGGTGAAGCCGAAGGAGGCATGGTAGAGAACAAGGCCGAGAGCGCCGCCCAGAAGAAACAGCGCGCCCTGTCTCGGACTGACGGCAGCCCCGATCGCCCCCGTGCCGAGAAGGAGCGCAAGAGCCGCCAGAAGTGCCGGAGGCTGGATTTTCGGTGCGGGCAGGGCGGGAGCGGAGAGTGCGCGGCTCATGCCGGGCCTCCTTTGGGATAGGGGACGGATCGTTATTCGTAAGCTAAGCTTCCGGTTTCGACCCGGCAAAGAACGCCGTTCCAACATTCGATTGCAAATGGGTCGCGGTGATCGTCCATCAGAGTGACGGCGAAATCCTGTTCCGCAGGATGCGGGCGAGTGCATTCGCCCGCATCGATGCCGCTGGGTATAGCTCCGAGCGGCACGCTGGGGGCGGGGCTTGGCACGAGCGCTTCGACACGAGGACCATGGCGGGCCGGGCGGTAAAGGCTGGAGGTCGGGCCACCATCCTGGAGCCAATCCCGGAAGGCCGCGCGCCGATGCCCTCAATCCCTGCGGATGGCGAGGCGGCGGATTTCATCTGCGGAGAGTTCCCGCGTTTGGCCCTTGGCGAGGTCGCCGAGTTCGAGACCGCCGATCGCCACGCGCACGAGGCGCAGCGTTTCCAGCCCGAAGGCGGCGAGAAGCCGGCGAATATGGCGGTTGCGCCCTTCGCCGAGCACGATCTCCAGCCAGGCCGTCTTGTCGCCCTGCCGCAGGAGGCGAACCGAGAGCGTGCCGAGCCATTCGCCGCGATCTTCCACGCCGCCCGCGATGCGCGTGAGAAGCGCCTCGTCGGGCAGGCCGTCCACCTGCACGTGATAGGTCTTGGGCGCGTGCTGGCCGGGGTCGAGAAGCGCCTGCGCGAAGGTCGTGTCGTTGGTGAAGAGAAGCAGCCCCTCGCTCGCCTTGTCGAGCCGGCCGACCGGCGAGATGTGGGGCAGGTCCAGCCCTTCGAGGCAGCGAAACACCGTGTCGCGGCCTTCCGGGTCGTCCCGCGTCGTCACGAGCCCGCGCGGCTTGTTGAGCATCAGCACGACGTGTCGCTCCGCCAGAACGGGGTGCCCGTCCACGGTCAGCCTCATCGTGGCGGCGTCGGTGCGGTGTTCGGGGTCGCGGATGACGCGCCCGTCCACGCAGACGCGCCCCTCGCGCACCAGCGCCTCGCCCTGGCTGCGCGAGCAATAGCCGAGCTTGGATAGAACCCGCGCCAGCCCGTGTCCGACCTTCGCCGCCGGTTTGGGCGGACGAGAGGGGCTGGGCGAGGCGGCCTGGGGCGAGCGAGGGCGCTTCATGAAAGGCTGCGAATCAGCGACATGAGGCTTCGTAGCGCGGCGAGGCCCACCGTGCCAGTTCTTGCCACCTGTCCGTTTTTACACCTCCGCGCGGCGGCGCTCGGCTTCGGGCGGTTCGGGAGGCGCGGCGCCGTTCGGCTCGTCGGCGCTCAGGGCCAGAAGCGACTGGATGCGCTTGGCGAAGGCCTTGGGGCTTTCCGCCAGAAGACGCTCGCAGCGGCGGATGGCGCTGGCGCGCAGCTCGCTCTGATGCCGGTCGAGAAGCGCCAGAACCACGTCGAGATCGGCCCGCGCACCGAAGCTTTCGGGCTCGGCGGCCATTTCCGCGCGGAGCACCGCATAATCGTGATCGCGGCCCAGTTCCTCGGCGGCCTGTTCGGCCTCCTCGCGCAAGGGGGCCAGAGCCTCGGGCCAGGCCGGCTCCAGAAGCTTGAAATGCATGGAGAGATATTTGACCCGCTTGCGCAGATCGTGAAACGCCTCCGACTCGCCGGTCGAGAGCGCCGTGTCCAGATCGGCGACGGCGCGCGCGTAATTGGCCCGAAGCCCCCGGCGCAGAATGGCGTCCTGCCGCTTGGCCGGCAGCCGGAACGCCTCGGCCGCGCCCTTGGCCTCTTCCAGTGCCGAGAGCGTCTGCGACAGGTGATCGGTCCCGTCGCCCAAAGCCTCCTGCGCGGCTTCGCGCTTCAGCTCCAGCGCGGTGCGCACCACGGCGAAGGACTGCGTTTCCACCTCGTCGTGGAAGCGCTCCTGCAAGCCGTCCAGCGCCTCGATCAGCGCCGTGCGGTCGCGCACGCCCGAGAGATGGCGCGCGGCGTCGCGGTAGCGGACATTCTCGTTTCGCGCGAAAGCCGGCGCGCCCGTGCGCACCAGCCGCAACAAGCCGCGCAGCTTCTTGAGGCGCTTGCGCGCCTCGTGAATGCCCTCGTGCCGATCGCCTTCCCGGTCGGTCAGGTCGCGGATCGCCTTCTCGATCTGCTCGCCCGCGATGCGGCGCAGATTGGCGTCGAGAAGGTGGCGGGGATTGAAGCGATAGGCCATCGGGGTCTGCTCGTGCCCTTTTGTCGGTTGAGGTGGCGTCGGGGGAAGCGCGCGAGGGTGAAACAGGTTGCAAGGCGGGCCGCGTCAGCGGGGCGGCGGCCGCCCGACCATGGCGAGCGCGGCGTTGGTGTAGCGGCCGTCCTCCGTCACCTCCTCGCCCAGCCAGTCCGGCAGATCGACGGCGTGATCTTCCGCCGGCAGTTCGATCTCGGCCAGGACGAGCGGGGCGAGATCGTCGGAGAAACAGTCCACTTCCACCACCAGCGCGCCCAGCGGCACGCGAAAGCGGCGCTTGGCGATGAGCGAGCCGACGCGCACGGCCTCAAGCTCCCGCGCATCGGCCAGCGGGATCTCGTATTCATATTCGCCGCGCGTCATGCCCACGCCGCTCTTGATCGTCAGAAGGGCTTTTGCCTCGCCCTTGATGCGCGCGCGAACCGTTAGCCCCTCGCGAATCGCCAGATAGAACTGGCGGATGTCGGTTCCCTCGTCGGCCGCAGCGCGCCATCCGTCGCCGCTCAAGAGAAACTTGCGTTCGATCTCGGTTCCCATGGTGGGAGGATGGCGTATCCGCTGGGGAAGGGAAGAGGCTCGTGAGCGATTTCATGCCTCTTTGACGCAGGCTCCGGCCTGTTATGAAGGGCGGGAACAGGGGAGGTTGTGATGCCAGAAGGCATGTTCGACGGGACGCGAGACGGAGCCAAGAGCTTTTTGACAGACATGTTCGGCGCGGCGGTGCGGAGCGCCGATCCGCGCAGTGTTCTCGAAGGTTTCCTACCTGAAAAGCCGAAGGGGCGCTGCGTCGTGGTGGGCGCTGGCAAGGCGGCGGCCCTGATGGCGGCGGCTTTGGAGGACGCCTGGCCCGATGTCCCGCTCGAAGGCACGGTCGTCACGCGCTACGGCCACAGCGTGCCGACCCGGCGGATCGAGGTGCTGGAAGCGGCCCATCCCGTGCCGGACGCGGCGAGCGAGCAGGCGGCGCGGCGCATCCTCGCGCGCCTCCACGGGTTGACGCCGGACGATCTCGTTCTAGCGCTGATCTCGGGCGGGGGCTCGGCGCTGCTCGCCCTGCCGGCGGACGGGCTGACGCTCGCGGATAAGATGATCGTGAACCGCCTGCTTCTCGCCTCGGGCGCGGGCATCAACGACATGAACCGCGTGCGCCGTCGCCTGTCGGCGATCAAGGGCGGGCGGCTGGCGCTGGCGGCGCGGCCGGCGCGCCTCGTGACGCTCGCGATCTCCGACGTGCCGGGCGACGATCCGCGCGCCATCGCCTCGGGGCCGACCGTGTTCGACCCGGAAGCGGCCGACGATCTCAGCGACCTCGCCCGGCGTCTTGGCCCCGATCTGCCCGAGGCCGCGCGCCGGCTTCTAACGAGTCCACAGCCGGCATCGGAACCCTTCGAAGCCGACTATCGCCTGATCGCGACCCCGCAGATGGCGCTGGAAGCGGCCGCCTCGCACGCGCGCAAAGCCGGCGTCACGCCGCTTCTTCTGGGCGATGCGCTGGAGGGCGAAGCGCGCGAGGCCGGCATCCTCATGGCCTGCATCGCGCGCTCGGTCCGCCGCCACGGTCACCCCGCGCCCGCCCCGCTCCTTCTCTTGTCGGGTGGTGAGACGACGGTGACGATCGGTGCCGGCAAACCCGGCCGGGGCGGGCGCAACACGGAGTTTCTCCTGTCGCTCGCCGTGGCGCTGAAGGGGGAAGCCGGTATCTACGCCTTGGCCGGCGACACGGACGGGATCGACGGCACGGAGGACGCGGCAGGGGCCTTCGTCGCGCCCGACACGCTGGCGCGGGCTCACGGCATAGGGCTCGACCCGGCCGCGTTTCTTGCCGGCCATGACAGCTACACGCTGTTCGACCGGCTGGGCGATCTCCTGCGCACCGGCCCGACGCTGACCAATGTCAACGACATCCGAGCGATCCTGATCGCGTAAGGCCGGCGCCCCACGGACGGCGGCATGGTCAGCCGGCTGTGCTTAGGGCGCTACCGTCATTTCCGGGAACGGCCCGGCGGCGCGGCGATTGCTGGTGCGATCGTAACAGACGGGGCGGCACGGCTGCGCGGCCCGTTTCGACCGGAAAAGGACGTGACCCAAGATGGCCAAGCCCAAGACCCTCGAAGACGCTTTCTACGAGACCCTGAAGGACGTGTACTACGCCGAGAAGCAGTCGGTGCGCGCGCTCAAGAAGTCCGCCAAGTCGGCGCAGGCCGAGGAGCTGCGCGAGGCCTTCGAGGCCCATGCCGAGGAAAGCCAGGGGCAGGTGGAGCGCTTGCAGCAGGTCTTCGAGATGATCGGCCGCAGCGCGCGCGCCAAGACCTGCGAGGCCATGCAGGGCCTGACCTCCGAGATGGAGGAGGATCTGGAGGATTTCGGCCAGACCGACGCCGCCGATCAGGTGCTGATCGGCTGTGCGCAAGCGATCGAGCATTACGAGATCGCGCGGTACGGCCTGCTCAAGACCTGGGCGACCAAGCTCGGCTATGACGACGCCGCCAAGCTCCTGGACGAGACGCTCCAGGAGGAAAAGGCGACCGACGAGAAGCTGACGGCCATTGCCGACCAACTCGACTACGCCCGCCCGGAAGCCGCCTGATCCATCACGCTGCGTTCGAAAGACAGCCCGTCCGTTCTGCGAGAACGGGCGAGTTTTTTGTCGAGCTAACAATAGTTTGGCAACGTTTCGCGTCTCTTGAAAAGTATTGTTCTGAACCGGAACGGCGCGCTCCAGAATTTCTTCCTCTCTTGGAGATTTCATCCAAATCGAAGAGGGCGAGAGCATGTTCTATACCGACGGAAAACTTCAGTTTCCGGTTCGAGTCGAACGGCCCAATCCGCTGTTCGCCAAGGCTCTGCAACAGGCGATCGGCGGCGTCGAAGGCGAGATTCGCGTCGCCATGCAATATATGTTTCAGGCCTTCGGAGCGCGCGGGCCGGCCAAATATCGCGACATGCTGCTGAACACGGCGACCGAAGAACTCGGCCATATCGAGATGCTGGCGACGGCCGTCGCGCTCAATCTCGAAAAGGCCCCGCTGTCGATACAGGAGGACATCTCGGCCGATACGGCGGCCGGCGCCGTCCTGAACGGCATGGACATGCGCCATGTCCTCTCGGCCGGTCTCGCGGCCATGCCGGTGGACGCCAATGGCGTGCCTTTCGACATGTCGCATATCTACGCTTCGGGCAATCTGGCGGCCGACATGTATTCCAATGTCTGCGCGGAATCGACGGGCCGGGCGCTCGCGGTGCGGCTCTACAACATGACCGACGATCCCGGCATGAAGGAGATGCTGGCCTTCATGATCGCGCGCGACACGATGCACCAGCAGCAATGGCTGGCCGCGCTGGAAGACATGGGCGGAGACGAAATGAACCTGCCGATCCCCAATTCCTTCCCGCAGGAGAAGGAAAACCAGACATACTCCTATGCCTATTTCGGCCACATGGTGGACGGCTCCATCCCGGAAGGCCGCTGGACGGCCGGCCCGTCGATGGACGGCAAGGGCGAGTTCACCGCCATGCGCTCCGAGCCCATGGGCGGCAAGCCGTCGCTCGCCCCCGCGCGGCCCGATGGCGGCGCGCAGGTGGCCCAGACCTCGAAATCCGGCACGACGGGCGTGCTCGGCAGCATCGAAGGCGCGATCGAGCGCAACATCTGATCTGGAGGGAACGATAGCGCCCGGCGGATCGGGACCGCCGGCCAAGGGGTGGGCCGAGGGATCAAACCTTCGGCTCGCCCTTTTCGCGTTGGAGGGAGGCCGCAAGAACGGTCAGCACCACGTCCGCGCCGAAGGCCGGATCGCGCTCGGGCAGATGGATGCGGCGCACGGAAAGGCCGGCGATCGGCACGAAGGAGGGCTCGGGCAGGCGCTCCAGCGCCTCGCGACCAGAGAGGTCCACCACGAGCGCCACGCGCGCTTCGCCCGCGAAGGGCTGCTGGAGGATGCCGACGCCCCGGATTTCGATGAGGCCGGCGATGGCGGGCGGGGCGTGGCCGAACACATCCTCCCCGCGCGCTTCCACGAAGACCTGATCGTCCGCGACGAGCCTTGCATGGTGGCCGGCGGCCTCCGCCCGACGCAGGAGCGATATGGCGAGCGAGGACTTGCCGCCGCCCGATGCGCCCCGGATCAGGATGCCGGCGCCGTCGATCACCACCAGCGTGGCGTGGAGATGGGCCGGCATCAGTCTTCGGCCGGAAGCGACACGGTGAAGCGCGCGCCCGCGAGCGTGCCGTCTGGACGCGTCAGGTTCTCGGCCGAAATCTCGCCGCCATGCGCTTCGACGATCTGGCGCGAGATGGACAGGCCGAGGCCCGAATTCTGGCCGAAGGATTCCGCGCCCGGTCGGTCCGTGTAGAAGCGCTCGAAAATGCGGTCGATCTTCTCGGCCTGGATGCCCGGCCCATTGTCCTCGACCGTGGTGATAATGCGCCGGTTCTGGCGGCGCAGCCGAATGGTGATCTCACCGCCCGTTTCCGGCACGAAGGAGCGGGCATTGTCGATCAGATTGGTGAAGACCTGGCTGAGGCGCAGATCGTGCCCGGCGGTCTTGTAGCTCTTGCCCGGCGGCAGGGCCGCCACGTGATACTCGATCCGCGTGTCGCGCCCGGCCTTCAGATGCGCGCGCGCGCCGTCCACCACCGAGCCGATCAGCGGTGAGAGATCGACGCGCCCGGCGACTTCGCGCGCGAGTTCCGCGTCGAGCCGCGAAGCGTCGGCAATATCGGTGATGAGCCGGTCGAGGCGCTTCACATCGTGCTGGATCACGGCGAGCAGTCGCTCACGCGAATTCTCGTTGCGCGCCAGCGGCAGCGTCTCGACGGCCGAGCGCAGCGAGGTCAGCGGGTTCTTCAACTCGTGGCTGACATCGGCCGCGAAGCTCTCGATCGCGTCCATGCGGGCATAGAGCGCGTTGGTCATGTCGCGGATGGCGGAGGCGAGATGGCCGACCTCGTCGGCGCGGTCGCCGAAATCGGGAATCTCCTCGCGCGCGTTGACGCCCCGGCGCACGCGGATCGCGGCGGCCGACAAGCGGCGCAGCGGCGTCGCGATGGTGGAGGCAAGAAGGATCGACAGGACCACGGTGACGAGGGCTGCGACCGCGAAGGTGCGCACGATCGCCATGCGCTCGGCCTGCACGATCTTGTCGATGTCGCCGCCCTGCGTGGACAGGAGCAGAACGCCGAGCACGGCGCGGAACCGCTGGATCGGCACGGCGACGGAGACGATCAACTCGCCATTCTCGGTGGAGCGCACGACCGTCGAGGGACCGCCCGTCAGGGCGCTCATGACCTCGGGATAGGTCGCGCCGGAGCCGCCCGGCGTTTCCTTGTAGATCGGCAGGTCGCCATGGCCGAACAGGCGGGCGGTGCGCGAGCCCAGCCATTCGAAAAAGTCCTCGTCCTCCTTCTCGACCGGCGGCAGGCTGTAGCGCAGGATCTGGCCGCGCGAGTAGAGATGGCGCGAGTCGAGAATGAGATTGGCGTCCCGGTCGTAGAGCCGGGCGCGGGTGCGCGTCGGCGAGATCAGGCGGCGCAGAAGCGGGGCCACGCGCTCCGGGTTGATCGGAAAATCAAGAGATTCCGACAGGTCGGGGTTGGGCTGAAGCGTCGAGCCCGCCTGCATTTCCAGAAGCCGCTCCGGGTCGAGCGTGATGGAATTGGTATCCACCGTGGCCGAGGAGGCGATGGCCCCGGCGATGATTTCGCCCTGCGTCAGCAGGCTTTCCACGCGCGCGTCGATCAGCCCGGCGCGGAATTGGTTGAGATAGAGAATGCCCGAAACGAGGACGATCAGCGCGACCAGATTGAGAAAGACGATGCGCCGCGTCAGCGACGAGAAGATGGAATGGCCAAGCAGCCAGCGCAGCCGGATCAGGCTGCGGCGCACGAAGGGCACGCGCCGCCAGCGCGGGCGCGACGAGGCGACCCGCCGCGCGGGCGGGCTCTCGTCCTGGGTGTCTGTCGTGCTGTCGGCCAAGAAGGCTCCCGCTACACTGTCGCTCAGGCTTCGCGGAAGCGATAGCCGACGCCGTAGAGCGTTTCGATCATGTCGAAATCGTCGTCGATGGCTTTGAACTTCTTGCGCAGACGCTTGATGTGGCTGTCGATCGTGCGATCGTCGACATAGACCTGCTCGTCATAGGCCGCGTCCATCAGCGCGTCGCGGCTTTTCACGACGCCCGGCCGCTGCGCCAGCGAATGCAGGATCAGGAATTCGGTGACGGTCAGCGTCACCGGCTGGCCCATCCAGGTGCAGGTGTGGCGCTCCTGATCCATCACGAGCTGGCCGCGCTCCAGCGAGGATTCGGGCGAGGGGCCGGTCTTGCCCGCGGCGCCGGGGGCGGATGCGTCGCGCGGCTGGCCCCGCCGCAGAATGGCGCGCACCCGCTCCACCAGAAGGCGCTGCGAGAAAGGCTTTCGAATATAATCGTCGGCACCCATCTTGAGGCCGAACAACTCGTCGATCTCCTCGTCCTTCGAAGTGAGGAAGATCACCGGCAGATCCGACTTCTGGCGCAGGCGGCGCAGAAGCTCCATGCCGTCCATGCGCGGCATCTTGATGTCGAAGATCGCCAGATGCGGGGGATGCGCCGAGAGGCCCTCCAGCGCCGACGCGCCGTCGGTGTAGGTCTCGACCCGGTAGCCCTCGTTCTCGAGCGCGATCGAGACCGACGTCAGGATGTTCCGGTCGTCATCCACCAGCGCAATCGTCGGCATGAAATCTCAACTCCATGATCTGCGTTCGACGGGAGGCGCACCACCCGAGCTCTTCGGTCGTGCCCTGTCGCTTCGCCGCTTTTCGGGGAGGGCGCAAGCCTCCCGTCGTCAGCGCAAAGGGCCGGGCGATTCGGTTCTCCTCATGCCCATGCCTGTCAAATGTGGCGTTCGTGACACTTTTTCAAACCATCGACAGCGCGAAGAGGATTTCGCGTCCCCCCGACCGCTCTGCCGAAGGCTGCGAGATGTAACTTTTCGGAAGATTTTTTACTTGGAAGTTGTATCTTTGAGGAGTGTAAAATACTGTTTGTTTTGCGACAAATTCTTAGCGTTTGAGGATCTATCTTTATGATCTGATACCAACGGGCACTGATCAGAACCGATGTGCCCAGTCTCGCATGCCGATGGAGATGATTTTCCAGGGCTGATTGACGAGCTTGTTCCAGGCCTCGCAGCAATGGGCGACGATATCGTCGTAGTCGATGAAGACGCGGTTGGAGAG